>CAZDMM010000727.1:0-4192 GCA_964505845.1 uncultured Caldilineaceae bacterium | reverse complement strand
CAAGGGCGGTGAAGATTACCGCCAGAGGCGCCCGGATGTCGTGCGCAATGGTGCTGGATAATAAAGACCAAACGCGGTTAAACTCCACCGCATCGGCCCAGCGCTGCTCCAGTTCAGCCATAGCGTATTCCAAATCGGCCGTTCGGGCGGCCACCTTGGCCTCAAGCTCCTCGTTGAGAATTGCATTTTCAATAGCCACTGCCGCCTGATTGGCAAAAAAGAGCAAGAGGGGCAGCGCATCTTTGGTAAACCGTCCCTCTCTGGTGCGATTTTCTACGTAGAGCGCCCCGATAATAACGCCACGGGAGATGAGGGGCACGCACATCAGAGAGCGCAGCCGCAGGCGAATCACACTGGTGGATAACCCAAAATCCGGGTCCTCCAGGGTATTGCGCAGCATAATCGGCCGCCCGGTATTAATCACTTTATCCAAAACAGAATGGCTAACCTGGTCGGCCGGGTCTAATAAATTAGTCCCTTCTTTGTCCCGTTTAACGCGAAAATCGAGACTGCGATCATGATTTAATAAGATGAGATAGCCGCGTTCCGCCCCTACCAATTTGATGGCTTCAGCCATGGCATAATCCAGAAGCGGCCCCAGTTCACGTGTTTCAGCCATACGCTGGCTGATTTCAGTCATCTTGAGGATGAGGTCCAGATTGAGATTTTGGGTGTCCATGAATTTTTTGACTGTTAGTGCAATAGTTATCGAAAACGTTGTTATTAAATTCTACCAAAGATTCAGGCAGGGTGCTACCCAAAAAATAGGGCGTTTACCTGGGGCGACATTTGTGTTTTTTTGCCTTAATTTGACAGATGGGTTGATTCAAGTTAGTGTATCTTTATGATGAACGCCCTTTATCGTTTAATTCCTACCTTTATTTTAGCCCTGGTTCTGGATGCGCTATCCAAGCTGTGGGCGGAACAGGCCTTGCAGCAGTACCAGCCGACGCCCGTAGCAGGCGAGTTTTTTCGGCTAACTTTGGGTTATAACACCGGGGTAGCCTTTGGCATGTTTGCCAACGGCGGTTCCGGGCCGCTCATTGTCACCGGGCTGGTGATTGTGGGCCTGGTGATCTGGTTCAGCCGGTCTTTGCAAACCGGCCAGTTTCCCCTGGCGGCGGGCTGGCCCATTGGGCTGCTGCTTGGCGGCGCCATAGCCAACTTTGTAGATCGGCTTTGGGATGGACATGTAACCGATTTTTTAGATGTGGGCCTCGGCGCAGCCCGCTGGCCTACCTTTAACCTGGCCGACAGCTTTATTCTGATTGGCATTGGCTGGTTGTTGCTGCTGGGGTATGGCGGCGGGGGAGATCGTATGTCGCGCCAACCTCAGACAGAAGAGTTAGACCACAGTAATCCCTGATCCGCTGGATTAAAAAACAAACAAGTAATCTGCCCTCGCTTCCACTGCGCCTCCTCCAGATATTTTTAATTTGACAAAGTGGGCTATTTGTGTGAAAATATAAATTGTCATACAACCATACCATCCTATCACCTCACCATTTTTCCTGAATTGTTGTAGCGTATAAAAAGAGCGGCTCATGTTAAGAACAAGTGACCGGCACTTCAGGATTGATTGGCTACTCCTCGAAGAATGAGGAAGTGCCGGTCACTTTGCACTTGTGCTGTACATGAGTCAAAAGAGCAGGAGATTTTAGCAATGTGGCAAATCTACTATACCCCTCACACTCTGGATGAAACCCTGCAATTATTGGCTGAAAATACAGAGAAAGCCCGTTTGGTGGCCGGCGGCACCGACCTTATGGTGGAAATTGAACGGGGCGTGCGCTCACCCCAGGTAGTGATTGATGTGACCCACCTGGCCGGGCTGAACCAGATTACCCTGGATAACCAAAACCAGATTCACCTGGGGCCGCTGGTGACGCACAACCAAGTGGTGGCCTCAAAATTGTGCTGGGAAAAAGCCTTTCCCCTGGTCAAAGCCTGCTGGGAAGTCGGCGCACCCCAGATTCGCAACCGGGGTACGGTGGCCGGCAACCTGGTCACGGCCTCGCCGGCCAACGATACCATTACGCCGCTGCGGGCGCTTGAGGCGTCAGTAACTTTACAAAGCCTGCGGGGAACTCGCACCCTGGCCCTGGCCGATTTCTTTCGCGGGGTGCGCAAAACCGCGTTAGGGCCGGATGAGATGGTCGTAGACATCTCCTTTCCGGCTATGACAGAGCAGCAAATTGGCACTTTCTTAAAATTGGGCCTGCGCCGCGCTCAGGCCATTTCGGTGGTGAATGTGGCCGTGGTGCTGACCCTGGCCGCCGAGACCGTCACCGAAGCCCGCATTGCCCTGGGCAGCGTGGCCCCCACTATCGTGCGTGCGTCGAAAGCGGAGCAGTTTTTAACCGGCCAAACCTTAACGCCCGAAGTGATAGCCCAGGCCGGCCAACTGGCCGCTCAGGCCGCTTCACCCATTAGCGATGTGCGCGGCTCGGCCAAATACCGCCGCTACATGGTCAACACCCTCACCCGCAACGCTTTGGAAGCATTGGCAGCCAAAACGGAGCGAGAGGCGGTTCCAGCCCAGCCGGTGCTGTTGTGGGGGCAGAGCAACGGCCATCTTTCTCAGGAGAGCCACTCCGCAACCCATACCGAACACGGGGCTGAAGCCATCGTCGCCACCATCAATGGTCAAACTCACACCATTCACGGCGCCAATGACAAAAGCCTGCTGCGCATGCTGCGCGAAAACGCCCAGTTTATCGGCGTCAAAGAGGGCTGCGCCGAGGGCGAGTGTGGAGCCTGCACCGTTTGGTTGGACGGCATCGCTGTGATGAGCTGTTTGACCCCGGCCCCCCAGGCGCATGGCCGCCAGATTGTCACAATTGAGGGATTGCCGGGTTTGCAGAGCAGCGACAACGGGCTGCATCCACTGCAGCAAGCCTTTGTGGAGGCCGGGGCGGTGCAGTGCGGCTACTGTACGCCCGGCTTCATCATGAGCGGCGCGGCTCTCATGGCCGAGCGCCCGCAGCCCACTACCGATGAAATCAAGCAGGCCCTCACCGGCAACCTGTGCCGCTGTACCGGGTATTACAAAATTTTAGAAGCGTTGAAAAAAGCAACGAGCCATATTTAGCAGGGGAGCAGAGGAGCGGGGGCGCAGAGGTGAAATTTCACCCTTGCTCCCACTCCTTTCGGGTGTCCTGGGGACCCGCTCTCCTGCCCCTTGAAAGGTGTATAACTATGACTCACAACACCATTGGTCACTCCCCCCAACGATTCGACGCCGTAGGCAAAGTAACCGGGACCACCCTTTACCCCGGCGACCGGACTTTTGAAGGTGAACTGTGGCTGAAGGTTCTCTTTGCCCGGCGGCCGCATGCGCGGGTTGTCAGTATTGACACCACCGCAGCCGAGGCTGTGCCGGGCGTGGTCGCCATCTTTACGGCCAAAGATGTGCCGGTCAATGAGTATGGCCTGCAAATCCCGGATCAGCCGGTGCTGTGCGGGCCGGGGTCAAATAAAGAGTGGGGTGATATTGTCCGCTTTGTGGGCGACAACATCGCGGTGGTGGTCGCCGAAAATGAAAAAATCGCCGCCCATGCCCGCGACTTGATCAACGTGATGTATGAAGATTTGCCCCTGGTAGATGACCCGGTGCTGGCGATGTCGGGCCGGCCGGCTCAACTCCACCCCGGCAAGCCCGATAACATTGCCGAGCACAAGCGCATCCGCAAGGGCGATGTGGAGGCGGCCTGGGCCGAGTGCGACGTGATTGTCGAAGGCGTCTATCAAACCCCTTTCCAGGAGCACGCTTATCTGCAGCCCGAAGCGGGCACGGCCTACCTTGACGACGAAGGCCGCATTACCGTTCACTGCACCGGCCAGTGGACCTGGGAAGACCAGCAGGCCATCGCTCATTCCCTGAACCTGCCGCCGGAGCAAATCCGGGTGGTGTACGACGCCATTGGCGGAGCTTTTGGTGGGCGCGAGGATATCAGCGTGCAGATTGTGTTGGCCCTGGCCGTGCTGCGGCTGAGCGAGCGCGGGATTCGCCGGCCGGTTAAAATTATTTGGAGCCGCGAGGAGTCCATCATCGGCCACTGCAAGCGCCACCCCATGACCATCAAATCCAGGTGGGGGGCCAAAGCCGATGGCACGTTGGTGGCGGCGGACATCGAAATTATCAGCGATGGCGGGGCTTACATGTACACCAGCAACAAAGTGCTGGGCAATG
>CAZDMM010000726.1:0-4196 GCA_964505845.1 uncultured Caldilineaceae bacterium | reverse complement strand
GTGCTTGACCATATAGCGAATCTCATCGGCAGTAGGTTGATCCCAGCCAAAATGATGGTAGCCGGTGTGGATGACGAGGATGTCGCCCTCTTTTACCTCCACCCGCTCCTCCACCATTGCGCTGGTGTAAACGTCGTAATCGCCGCAAACGTCGCTCAAATCCACCACCGCCGCCTCATGCACCAAAAAGTCCATGTCAAGTTCAGCGATATCCTTGCCGGGGGTGTAGAAGTGGATTTCGCCGTCCAGGTGCGTGCCCAGGTGGTTGGAATGGGTCAGAACTTGACCGTTAGCGCCGTTGGGGGCGAGTCGTTTAAAGTATTTGACCTGCAGGGGTTCATAGGTGGGCCAGGCCGGGGTGCCGATGCCCAGAGGAATAGTTAAATCAATAAATTTCATACAAGTTGTCTCCTTTGACTTTATCTACTCAGCAGCTCCAAACCCTACTAACAAAGCTATACTTTGTCAGCCAAAGCGCAGCTTTGGCGCTCCTTAAACGGAATTTTGGATCTACTGGTTCTGGTTCTGAATAAAAAATTTTACCGGCACATCTCCCGTAAGGCTTCAAAGGCCGCCCGAAAACACGGCTCCGGAGCGTGCAGCACACCGGCCCCTACCATGCCGACCCCCGGCTTCTTGTGAGCGATGCCGGTATTGAGGCGAGGCAAGATACCCGTTTCCATCACCCGGCGCACGTCAATGCCCAGCGGTGTGCCCCGGAAATTGAGAGCGGGGATGGTAAAGCCTTCGTGCTCGCTAAAAGTGATTTCATACATTTCCTGGGTAACGGCCAGGGCCATCTGGGGAGTCCCGCCCACAAATTTGGTAATGGCCGGAGCGGCGGCCATGACAAAGCCGCCATAGCCGGCCGTTTCGGTGATGGTGCTGTCGCCAATATCGGGGTTGGCGTCCTCTTCGCTAAAGCCGGGAAAATACAAGCCTTGCACCTGTCCGGCCGGGGCGGTAAACCAGCGTTCCGGCAAACTGGCCAGTTTGATCCCAAAATCCGTGCCGTTGCGGGCCATCACGGTGACGATGCTGCTGCCGGCCACACCCTCGGCCGGTTCCAGGGCGGCTTTGCCGGCCGGCATGCTCAGGTTGAGAAAGAAGTGGTCGTTGCCGTCAATAAACTCGATGACGCGGGCCAGCACCTCGTTATCCCGGTTGGTGCGGGCCAGGGCCGGGCCAATCGCCCGTACAAACAGAGAGGTGGCGGCTCGATTGCGGTTGTGGCCCTCGTCACCCATGTGAATGGCCTGGGCCAACATGCTTTTGAGATCAATGCCATCGGGCAGGCTTTGCAAGGCCCGGTCCAGGGTGGGGTAGAGGTCGGTCTCCATCCATTTCAGCCGCCGGTAAACCTCCGGTCCCATGCCGCCGTAGCGCAGCACCTTGCCCAGCCCCTCGTTTTGAGTGCAGAAAGCCCGGTTGCCAAAGGCCTTGTTTTCAACGATGAAGACCGGCATGCCGGGTGAAACCACCCCGGCCATGGGGCCAACGGCGTGATGATGGTGGCACGGCGAAAATTCTATCTCCCCGGAGGCCGCCAGACGCTCCGCCTCTGCTTCATCCTGAGCCAAACCTTCGTAAATGAGTGCGCCCATCACCGCGCCGCGCTGTGGGCCGCACATGCGCTCCCAGGTGATGGGCGGCCCGGCGTGCAGGATCATCCGGCGGTGCATGCCAGGGATGACGTCGCGGGCAATCCCCATGCCTACCAGCACCGGCCTGGCCGCCTTGATGCGGCGGCAGACCTCTTCGTTGGCGGCATCAATATCTATGCCGCCGGTGGTGGTATGCAAACGAGGAATGTCGTCTCTGGGCGGCTGCCAATCTACGCTGACAACCGGCGCGCCCTGCTCTCGCACCGATTGGGCCATGTTTTCCAGGCCAACATTGATGACGGTCAGGGATTGGCCGAAGATGTCGTTGATCTTTCGAGGCATCATACTATATGTCCTGTTTGCTGTTCTATTCTCGTAAAGCGTAAAACGTAATGATTTGCCGGAATCAGCCTTACGCTTTACGTTTTAGATTATCATCCCCGTTAGCCGCGCCGCCGCCGCGTTGCTGTCGCATACCACAGCCCCGGCGGTTTTAAGAGCCTCAACCTGGCGCTGCCGGCCCTGCGGGTCCTGCTCTGTGCCGGTAACCGAGGCAACCACGATCAGTTCTCGGCCATCCTCATGGGCGCTTTGGCGGGCCTGCCAGATGGCCGGGCCGAGTTCCGCAGCCGGGTCAGGGTGCGCACCGTAACCCAGCACGACATCCAGCATGATCACGGCCACTTCAGGATCGGTCGCTTCTTGCCGCAGCCGGCGCAGGCGCAGATCGTTATCAATCATGGGGTGAGGCCGCCCAACGGTAAACTCCTCTTCGCCCAAATCTACAGCGGAGTGTCCCTGGCTGCGGGTTGAATCGGGCATTTGATTGGCCGGGTCAAGGGGCGCGTTTGACCAGACGCGCCCCGCCGGCGTGTCGCGCCAGATTACCTGGGCTTCGTAGCAGAGCGTGCCGCCGGAAAAGAGTCCGCGTAAATAGCGCTGGCCCGGTTTTAGTTTTGTTCGCAGGCCGGCGGCCAATCGTTTGAGTTGCTGATTCTCACGTTCGATGAGTGCGTCGGGGGTAATTTTTGCGCCGGCGGCCTGGGCAGCCAGCAGGGCCGCCTCGTGCAGGGTGGCAGCGGGAATGGCGTTAGCAAACCATCGGGCTAATTTAGGGTCGCCGCCCATAAAACAAACCACCGTGGGCTTGGCGCCGGCCGCTACCTGGGCCAGCACCTGCTTGGCCACCGCCTCGGCCGGTGGTTTGCTGACCACGATAATCACCTGGGTGGCCGGGTCGGTTTGGAGGGCGGCCAGGGCTGCCAGCATCATCAGGCCGCCTACGGCTTCTTTGAGATCACGTCCGCCCGTGCCCAGCCCCTGCGTAATGCCGACGCCTTGTCGGGCCAGCAGGGTGCTGACTTCTTGCAAGCCGGTTCCGGCGGCCGAAACAATCCCCACCGGGCCAGGGCCGACCACGTTGGCAAAACCCAAGGCCACGCCGTTCAAAATGGCAGTGCCGGCGCCCGGCCCCATCAGCAGCAAGCCACGATCACGGGCATAAGTTTTGAGGGCGATTTCATCTTCCAGGGAAACGTTGTCGCTAAAGAGGAGCACATGCAGGCCGTGGCGCAGGGCATCCCAGGCTTCGGCGGCCGCATAGCGCCCGGCCACCGAAATGACCGCCACGTTGGCCTGAGGGGTGGCCTTGACCGCGCTGCGCAGGGTTTTTGGCCGGAATTCGGCCTCGCCCTGGCTGCCTTCGGTTTTTTTCTGAAGCAGCTTTTCTGACTCCGCCAGCGCCATTTCGGCCGCCCCAACGTCGGCGCTGACGGCAATAACCAGATCATTGGCGGTAGCCTGCTCCATCGCCGGGGTCAGCAGCCCCGCTTCTTTAAGGATAGCTTTGTTGGCTTCTGTAGCCATCACAACGGCGGCATCCAGCACGCCGGGCAATTTGGTCAGCTCGCGGGCCACCAACATCAGGGTGACAGAGTCGTGATATTGACTCGCTTTGATTAAGGTTTTAACCGGCACGGCGTCCTCCTGAATCGTTTGGCCCCAAAAATACAAAAGACCACGCTCTAAAGAGACAGTGGTCGGTATTGTGAAAATTGTGATAAAAACATTGATAGCCCATAATTTGGCTCTCTCCCTTGAGAGCGAAACATGAGAATTTGTTATATTTTACCTAAAAATTGAACAATTGCTACATTTGCCATCTTACCCCTCTCAGATAAAATTTTTTAGTGACACATGTCCTGTTTCGAGGTGACATTAGTAATTTGTCCAGAATGGGAGATGTAGCTGTTGAAAGAATTGCTCTATCCAGTTTGGCATTGTACAATGCTTGAAAAAAATGGAAAAATCATGGCATGGTTTTTGCTTTTTTAAACCGGGTTCAACCGGGCGCATAAGGGAGATGTAAGTTGAAACTCAGGATTACCTCTTTAAGTGACCAGGAATTGAAGGCATTTGAGGCGCAGTTTGAAGCGGTTAATGCCCAAATCCATGCTTTTTTGCCAGAAGAGGAGCGTTTTGAGCGGCTGCGTCAAGAAGCGGCGGCGTTAGCAGCGCGCTTTCCAGACACTGACGCTCGCCCTGTTTTGTATGGGGTGCCGGTTGGGGTTAAAGATATTTTTCATGTGGATG
>CAZDMM010000725.1:0-4197 GCA_964505845.1 uncultured Caldilineaceae bacterium | reverse complement strand
AAGCCTACGCCATGGCCCAGAAATATTGCTGGCCCGAAGGCCCCAACTATATGTACTTTGAAACCGGGCAAGGCTCGGCCCTGTCCGCCGACGCCCACAACGACTGGGACCAATTGACCCTGGAAGCCCGCATCTACAGCCTGGCCAAACGCTGGAAGCCCTACCAGGTCAACACGGTCGTCGGCTTTATTGGGCCGGAATATTTGTACGACGCGGTGCAAATCACCCGCGCCGGGCTGGAAGACCATTTTATGGGCAAGCTGACCGGCATCCCCATGGGCTGCGACGCCTGCTACACCAACCACGCCCGCGCCACCCAGAATGACATCGAAAATCTGGCCGTGCTGCTCAGCGCCGCCGGCTGCAACTATTTTATGGGCGTGCCCATGGGCGACGACGTGATGCTGGCCTACCAATGCACCAGCTTTCACGACGCCCCCTCGCTGCGCCAGACCCTCGGCCTGCGCCCCCTGCCGGAGTTTGAGTGCTGGCTGGAGGAGCTGGGACTGATGCGCAATGGCCGGCTGACCGAGAAGGCGGGGGATGCTTCGATTTTCTTGAGGCGGTAGGGGTGTGTCGTGCCCACCGTAAACATCGAAGGTTACAAATTTCGCTTTTATTCTTCTGATATGGGTGAGCCACCTCACGTACACGTTCTGCGTGATGAGTATGAAGCTAAAGTCTGGCTTCAACCGGTAGTTTTGCAACATAATCACGGCTATAATCAGAGTGAACTGAATCGGATTTTGAGATTAACCCGTCAGAATCAAAACAGATTGTTAGAGGTGTGGAATGATTACTTTAGCCGGTAATATTGCTAACGAGGTCAGCGCAACCAAAGTTAGATTTGACGATAATAGACTTTTTGTCACTCTGAGTGATAAACGTGAAATTAGCTTACCCATAGACAATATCGAATGGTTAGACTGGCTGGCCCAGGCTACGCCCGAACAGCGAGCCAATTGGTCAATTGAGCCAAACGGATTCGCTATCTATTGGGAAGATTTGGACGATGGCATTGAAATCTGCCATCTGTTAGGCATGCAGCCCCTTACCTGAAACAGGAGGGATCATAATTATGCAAGAAGCCGAAATTCAAGCCATTGTGCAAGCTGTGTTGAGCGAAATCAACAAGCGGCAGGATAAGAATAACGGTGCTTCCCAGCCGGTGACAAATGCTGCGGGGGGACCGCACATTGACCTGCCCGACCCCACCGACGAAGCTGCCCGCCGCACCCCCGGCGTGGTCAACCCGATTGACCCGGAGGGACTGCGGGCGCTGATGTCAACCACGCCCACTCGCATCGGCGTGGGCCGGGCCGGGCCGAGGCCGCGCACCAAAGCGTTATTACTCTTTCAGGCCGACCACGGTGTGACCCAGGATGCCCTGTTCCACGAGGTCAATCCCCGGCTGCTGGAAGAGCAGGGTTTGTTCGTGGTTGAGAGTCAAGCGCACGACCGGCAGGAATATCTCAAACGGCCCGATTTGGGCCGCAAGCTGACCGAAGAGGCCAAACGTACCCTGGCCGAGCGCTGCGTCAAAAAGCCGGATGTGCAGGTGTTTGTCGGCGACGGCTTGAGCGGCGCGGCCATTGAGCACAACCTGGCTAAAGTAATGCCGGTCCTCAAACAGGGCTTGCAGGCCGCCGGGCTGTCCATCGGCACGCCCTTTTTTGTTAAAAATGCGCGGGTCGGCCTGCTCAACGACGTTAACGGCGTGGTTGAGGCCAAAGTCTGCGCTTTGCTCATCGGCGAGCGGCCCGGCCTGGCCCGCGCCGAAAGTATGAGCATCTACATGGGTTATAACCCCAAGCCCGACTCGTCCGACGCCAACCGCGACGTGGTCTGCAACATCTACGAGGGTGGCCTGAACCCCCTCGAAGGCGGGGCGCTGGCGGTGCAGATCATTCAGAAGATGATTAAGTATCAAACCAGTGGGGTGGATTTGAAGCTAGTAGAAAAAATGTAAACCGTAAAGCGTAAAGCGTAATGGTTGGGGATTAAAAGCTACTTACCCATCAGTCATTACGTTTTACGTTTCACGCATCACGCATCACGTATCACGCAGGAGGAACACACTATGGCAATTCTCGATCCCATCAAAGCCGATGTTTTGGCCGTGCGGCTCATCCCTAACCTGGATCGCGGCTTTACCGAGCAGTTGAAAATGCAGTATGCCGACTTTAACCCGGCCCACCGCAGCCTGGGCTTAATCACGGCCAGCATTGACGACGCCCTCTACGCCTCAATTGACGAAGCCACCAAGATGGCCGATGTTGAGGTGGTCTATGCCCGCTCGTTCTACGCCGGCTCGGCCCACGCCTCCGGCCCCCTGTCGGGCGAGATCATCGCCATGCTGTCCGGGCCTGACCCGGCCGAGGTGCGGGCCGGCCTCAACGCCGCCATCAGCTACCTGGAAAACGAGGCCTGGTTCTACTCGGCCAACGAAGATAACTCGCTGGCCTTCTTTGCCCATACCATCTCCAGCACCGGTTCCTATCTATCCAAAGGGGCGGGTATTCCTAAAGGCCAGCCGCTGGCTTACCTGATTGCGCCGCCGCTGGAAGCTACCTACGGCCTCGATGCGGCCCTCAAAGCCGCCGACGTGGAGATGAAAGTGTGGTACAACCCGCCCTCGGAAACCAACTTTTCCGGCGGCCTGCTGACCGGCACCCAGAGCGCCTGCCGCGCCGCCTGCGCCGCCTTCCGCGACGCGGTGCTGGAAGTGGCAAGAAGCCCGCTCAAATTTTAGACGACCGCAGACCGCCGACCACAGACCGCCGCCGGTTATAGAAGCAGTTTTCGGCGGTCAGCAGTCAGCCGTCGGCGGTCGTTTCGAGGTGATAATGGCTCAAGATTACGATCACGACCTTCAATCTATCCAGGAAGCCCGCACGCTGGCCGAAGCGGCCTACGAAGCGCAGCAGAAATTCTTTCGCTTTAGCCAGGAGCAGGTAGACCGCATTTGCGCGGCCATGGCCGATGCCGCCTACCGCGAGTCGGCCCGGCTGGCCCAACTGGCCCACGAAGAAACCGGCTACGGCCTGCCGCGTCACAAAACGCTCAAAAATCATTTGGGCAGCAAATTTGTGTGGGACTCGATCAAGGACATTAAAACCGTGGGCGTGATTGGGCGCGACCCGGCGCGGGGCATCATCGAAATCGGCTGGCCGATGGGTGTGGTGGCGGCCGTCAGCCCCAGCACCAACCCCACCTCAACCACCATGTACAAAACGCTCATCTCGGTCAAAGCCCGCAACGGGGTGGTGCATGCCCCCCACCCTTCGGCCTGGAAATGCTGCCTGGAAACGGCCCGCGTGATGGCCGCCGCCGGTGAAGCCGAAGGTATGCCGCCGGGGCTGGTCGGCTGCATGTCTAAAATTTCACTGCAAGGCTCGCAGGAGTTGATGCGACACAAGCGCATCGCCGTGATTATTGCCACCGGCGGCTCTGAGATTGTGCGGGTGGCCCACAGCATGGGCAAACCGGCCTACGGCGTTGGGCCGGGCAATGTGCCTTGCTATGTTGACCGCAGCGCCGACATCAAACAGGCGGCCTACTACATCGTTTCCAGCAAGGCTTTTGACAACTCGGTCATCTGCGCCACCGAGCAGGCGGTGGTAGCCGATAAGCCAATTGCCTCGCAGTTGCGGGTTGAGATGGAACGGCTGGGGGCGCATTTTCTCAGCCCGGCTCACGCCGCCGCCCTGGCCAACGTGTTGTTTTCGCCGGCCGGGATCATCAATCCCCGCAGCGTGGGGCAAACGCCGCAAAAGTTGGCCGACATGGCCGGCATCCAAATCCCCGCCGAGGCCAAAATTTTGGTGGCCCCGCTGAACAAGGTGGGCAAGGATGAGCCGCTCTCCCGCGAAAAGCTGACCACTGTACTCGGCTGGTACGAGGCCGATGGCTGGGAGGCCGGCTGCGAGCGTTGCATCGAGCTGATCCATTTTGGCGGCAGGGGACATACGTTGGTTATCCACGCCAGCGACGAAAACGTGATTTTGCAATTTGGCCTGGAAAAGCCGGTGTTCCGCATTTTGGTCAATACCATGGGCACGCTTGGCTCCGTCGGCTATACCACCAACCTGATGCCCTCGATGACCCTCGGTTCCGGCGGCATCGGCGGCTCTATCAGCGGCGACAATATCACCACCACCCATTTGATGAACATCAAACGGGTGGCCTACGGCGTCC
>CAZDMM010000724.1:0-4213 GCA_964505845.1 uncultured Caldilineaceae bacterium | reverse complement strand
GCCGGGTTTGACCTGCTGAAAACCCTGCTAGAACAGCCCGGTCACGCCTTTACCCGGCTGGAACTGGTAGAGCGCGCTCTGGGTTACAGCTACGAAGGCATGGAACGGACGCTCGACAGCCACATCAAAAATTTGCGCCGCAAGATTGAACCGGACCCCGGCCGACCCACTTACATTGAAACCGTGTATGGAGTGGGGTATCGGTTGAGGGGAGATGTATAAACAGCAGAGGGGCGGGGGAGTAGGGGTGAGTCCTCCCCTGCTCCCCCGCCCTAGATAGGTTAAGATGATTAATAGACTCTGGCTTCAACTCACCCTGGCTTTTGCCGCCGTAACGCTCACCGGCGTTATGGTAGCCGGGCTGCTGGCAAATTTACAGGTCAACACTCAATTCCGGCGCTTTGTCAGCCAAAACCAACTGGCTACCTCGCCTCTGGGCTTTGCCTTGATTGACTATTATGTTGAGAATGGAGCCTGGGCCGGAGTTGAAACCGTTTTTGATGATTGGCCTGGGCCGGGTGGCATGGGACACGGCCAGGGCATGATGATGCGGCGGGGGATGCCCAATGTCATCCTGGCCGATACCTCCGGCCAGATTATCTATGATCAAGGAGCCGGGCGGCGCACCGGCCGCTTGAGCCAAACTGAGCTAATCAACGCTGCCCCGCTGGCCTGGCAGGGACAAATCATCGGCTACCTGGCCGCCGGTGGGCCGCCTCCCATGGATTTAACCCCACTGGCCCAAACCTTTCTGGGGCAGTTTAACCGCTCTCTGTGGCAGGCCGGCCTGATTGCCGGGGCAGTCGGCCTGATAGTGGGGCTGGCCATTGCTCGCGGGCTGTCCGCCCCGTTGGGCCGCCTGGCTGCCGCCGCCCGCCGCATTTCTCGGGGCGATTTAAACCAGCGCGTGCCGGTTACAGGCAGCAATGAGCTGGCCGACCTGGCCCGCGCCTTCAATGAGATGGCCGCCGGCTTGCAGCAGGCCGAAACCCTGCGCCGCAACATGGTAGCCGATATTGCTCACGAACTGCGTACCCCGCTGACCGTCATCCAGGGCAATCTCCAGGCCATTTTGGACGATGTTTACCCCCTGGACAAGGCTGAGATTGCCGCCGTTTATGACGAAACCCTGATTCTAAACCGCCTGGTCAATGATCTGCGTGAGCTGGCTCAAGCCGAGGCCGGCCAGTTGAGCCTGAGCCTGCAAGGAGTTGACCTGACCGGCTTGATTGAGCGGGCGGTCACTCTCTTAGAAGAACCGGCCCGCAGCAAAGGCATTAACCTGCAGGTTAACCTGCCCGCTAACCTGCCTTCGGTCCAGGCCGACCCCGACCGGGTACGCCAGGTGCTGCATAATTTACTCTCAAATGCTCTGCGCCACACCCCGCCGGGGGGAAGCATCACCGTGTCTGCTAAGGCAGCGCAAGGGGACGGGGGAGCAGGGGAGATAGTTCTCACCCCTGCTCCTCTGCTCCCCCGCACCGCTGCCCCCCCGCGAGGAGAGGGCGGTCAGCGGTCGGCGGCCGGCGGTCAAATTCGCGTCACCATCGCCGACACCGGCCCCGGTATCGCCCCCACCGACCTGCCCCACGTGTTTGACCGCTTTTGGCGGGCCGAAAAATCTCGCTCCCGCGAACAGGGCGGCTCCGGCCTGGGGCTGGCCATCGCCAGACAGTTGGTTGAGGCCCACGGCGGCCAGATTGGCGTGGAGAGCGAAGTGGGCCAGGGCAGCCGCTTCTGGTTTACGCTGCCGGCGAACCGCTGAGGTTTTCACACATAATTGGCCCGATAGGTTGACTCGTTAACATCACCTGAGTAAACTTAAGCTGTCCCTCAATTCTTACCCCAACCTTGGAGGCCACCGATGTACGGTCTAAACATTGATCCCAACAACCCTCGCGGTAACCCCGACCCGGCCGAACTGCGTGACCTGGGCGTGGAAATCGTCCGCTACACCTATTATGACAGCAGCGGCGGCGACCAACTTGACCGGGGCAAGGCCGATTTTTACCGCCAAAAGGCCCAGGCTTACCGCGAGGCCGGTATTGATTCCCTGGTCATCCTCACCTACGATACTTACCCCAATAAGCCCGCCCCGGAAGCCTCAGACGGGGATTGGGACAATTACATCAACCGCTTTGCCAACCGCGCCGCCCAGATTGCCCAATTATTGGCCCCTTATAACCCGGCCTACCAGGTGTGGAATGAGCCGGATCACCCGGTCCACCCCGGCTATTCGCCCACCCTGCGCGAGGCGGTTTTTGGCCGGATGCTGCGCCGCACCCGCGATGCCATCAAAGCGGTTGTCCCCGGCGCGGTGATTGTCACCGCTGGCCTGGCCTCCGGCAACCCCAGTTGGCTCACCACCGTCATCCAATCCCAGGGCGGCGTCCTACCCGCCGACATCGTGGCCTTTCATCCCTACGGCCAGCGGCCGGAACCGAATTTTCCCAATCCCGGCTGGGCCTTTGGCTATTTTGGCGACCTGCTCAAAAATTATTATCGGGCCGGACAAAACAAGTCCATCTGGATTACCGAGATGGGCATCAAAGAGGAAGATGTAGGCAATAATCGGGAGCAGGCCGCCGAGTTTCTACGGCGCTACTATCGCGCCGCCATGCGAGACTTTAGCGACAAGGTGCAGCAGCTTATCTGGTTTTGCTACAGCGATGGTATGGTGCCGACCTTTGGCCTGGTTGAAGCCAACGGCAACCGCAAACCGGCTTACCAGGCTTTTAAGCAATCGGTCAGCGCCCGCGCCCAATGGCAGCCTGCGCCCACACCCTTGCCGGTTGAAATCCCGGCCGCTGCCCCGCCGCCCTCGCCGCCTCCACCTGCGACAGCGCCGAGTCCCGCCCCGGTGCCGCCACCGCCGCCACCGCCGCCACCCCTGGCGCCTGCGCCTCCACCGGTCGTGGTCCCTCCCCCACCACCTATCGCGCCGGCTCCCGCGCCCGTTGCGCCGCCTCCCCCGGTTGCGACGCCTGCGCCTCAATTGGCCCAGTTAAGCCAACAAACGGCCAATCTGCAAAATCGGGTAGCCCAATTGGAAGCGCTGCTAGAACAACTGCTCAATCAACAAACCCAAATGCAGAGTCAACTGCAGCGTTTGCTCACCCAACCTGCCCCGGCGACTCCGCCGCCCGCGCCCAGCGCGCCGCCGCCACCGCCAGCGCCTCCGGTGAAATCGGCCCCGCGCATCGAAAATATCACCGCTCAGTTGAAGCAGCATCCTACCCTGCGCTTCGAGACCCGCCCGTTGAGCCAGATTGGGCTGATCATCGTTCACCACACCGCCATTGCCCCCGCCATTGGGGCGGAGCGGATTGCCGAGCACCGGGTAGATAAGCAAGGCTGGCCCGGCATCGGCTATCACTACTTCATCACCCAGGATGGCCGCATCCAGCAAACCAACGAGCTGACGGTCGCCGCCACCCACGCCGGCAGCTACAATTCGGCTTCAATCGGCGTCTGCTTTGCCGGCGATTTCACCCAGGTTGGCCCCAGCCCGGCCCAAATCGAGGCCGGGGCGCAGTTGCTCGCCTGGTTATTACGCCAATTCCACCTGGACATGAGCGAGGTCAAAGGTTACAAGGAGTTGGTCAACACCCAAAGCCCCGGCGCGCAGTGGGATACCGGCCTGCGGTGGGGCGACACGCTGAGGGCGAAGATTCAAACTTACTTATAAATTACTGAGCTGCCCACCGAGGGCTAAAGCCCCCGGCTACGATAGGTGAAAACCGCTTCAAAGCGGTTCATTAGCCTGCTGAAGCAGGCTTCCACCTGTAGTAGCCGGGCGTTTCAACGCTCGGCCGGTGGCGTAGCTGAGACTTTTTTAAGCTACCAACCCCGCCCAGGCCGTTGAATTTACCCCCGACTCGTTGTAAAATAGGGATGCCGCTTTTTCGTAGCTATAGTACGATTTTTTGGCGCAAGAAGAGTTTAACATCATAACCAAGAGTTTGATGGTTTAGAGATTGGGATTAGAGATTGGAGATTGGAGATTAAAGTTCAGCCAATCTCCAATCTCCAATTTCTACGGGTTATTGTCAAAAAACACTCCCATGCAAGCCCTCACTGAACTGTGGACCTTTGTCACCGCCTGGTACAACCTGCCATTTTCGCTGGCGCTGCTGGCCTTTTTGGGCCTATCGGCGTTGCAGTTCATCGGCCTGGGTGGTGAACATGACGCCGACGCTCATCTCGATCACGA
>CAZDMM010000723.1:0-4214 GCA_964505845.1 uncultured Caldilineaceae bacterium | reverse complement strand
AACCTGAGCTACACCGCCGTGCCGGGGGTCAAAGTATTTTTGCAGACCCTCCGGCAGCACCGGATTCCTACCGCCCTGGTCACCAGCGGCGACCGCTGGAAAGTGCAGGCGGTGAGCGACCAACTGGGTCTGGCAGGATTGTTTGCCGCTTATGTGACCATCAACGACGTGTCGCGCGGCAAACCCCACCCCGATGCTTACCTGCTGGGGGCCAGGCGTTTGGGCCAGCCGCCCCGGCGCTGCCTGGTTTTTGAAGACGCGGTCAGCGGCGTCAGCGCGGCGGTTGCGGCCGGCGCCACCTGTATCGGGGTGCAGAGTTCGGCGCGATTGGCCGAAGCCCTGCGCCAGGCCGGCGCCGGTTACACTATACCCGACTTTCAGACGGTCAGCCTGTCGGCCCCGGCCGGGCAGGAAACTGTCCTCCATTTGCAGGGAGATTCTGGCCCCGCCTTTGAGTTAGCCCAACCGGTGTGACCGCCGCCTGGCCGGGTTGTTTTATGTTTGTTAAATTTTTGTATAACTTTTGTAGATTATTTGATTACCCCTTTCAAAACTCTTGACTAAAACCCCGTTTAATGTTAAATTACCACAGATTATTCAATTGGGAGGGAAATGTGTTAAAAGAATTCAAGGATTTTATCAATCGCGGCAACGTGCTCGACCTGGCGGTAGCGGTCATTATCGGGGGGGCTTTTGGCGCTATCATCACCTCGCTGGTTAATGATATTATTACGCCGATTCTGGGGATTATCTTGGGGGGAGTTAACTTCTCAGGGTTGGCCATTACGGTGGGCAGCGCCGCCATCGGTTACGGCAATTTCGTCCAGGCCATTATTAATTTTTTAATCATCGCCTGGGCCATATTCTTGCTGGTAAAAGCCGTCAACAGCATGAAAAAGCCGCCCACCCCCGAGGCTCCACCGCCGCCGGCTCCTTCGGCCGAGGAAAAGCTGCTGGCCGAAATTCGAGACCTGTTAAAGCAAAAATAATCTCACCATCTTTCAGGGGTTGCGGACAGACCGTAACCCCTGATTATTAATTGTGGAGGTAACTATGGCGATTGATTGGTGGTGGTTGATTGTTGGTATCATCGTTGGCTGGGTGATCGAATGGATCATTGACTGGCTCTTTTGGCGGCGGGATGATGAGCAAATCCAGGCCAAATTGAGCCAGGCCGAAGCTGAGAACAACCGCCTGCGGGCGCAATTGGCCGACGCCGAAGCCAAAGCGGAGCGGCTGGCCCAGGCGGAGCGCGAGGCCAAGCTGTGCCAGGTGAAGCTGGCCGACGCCGAAGAAACGGTGGAACGCCTGCGCAGCGAGTTCAACGCCCTGGCCCTGGAGACCCCGCCCGATGAAGACTGCCTGGAACGGATTGAAGGGGTAGGGGCCGACGTGGCCCGGCGCTTTAACGGCGCTAACATTGTCACCTTTGCCCAATTGGCCGATACCTCCCCGGAAAGAATCCGGCAGGTGATTCAGCCCGAAGCCTGGCAAACCATTGACCCGCCCGGCTGGAGTGCCAGGGCCAAAGAGTTTGCCCGGCACAAAGCCGAGACTTCGCAGCGCATCCGCGCCCAATTTGATGAAAACGAGCAAATCCGCGAAAAGTTGGCCCAGGCTGAAGCCGAAAACGGCCGGCTTCAGGCTCTGCTGGACAACTGTGAAGAAAAATCAAAGGGACTGACAGCCCAGACGCCCACTCGCCTGGCCGGAGGCGTGGCCGGCCTGAGCCAGTTGGCCGGCGCACCGGCCCGCCAAATCCCGCCGCGCCGTGACAACCTGGAGGTGATTGACGGCATTGGCCCCACTTATGCCAAACGCCTCAACGAAGCCGGCATCGTCTCTTTTGCCCAACTGGCCGAGCTGACCCCTGAGCAAATCAAAGAGATTATCAAACCGGCCGCCTGGCAAAAAATTGAGGCCGAAAGCTGGATAGCCCAGGCCAAACGCCTGGCCCGCCCGGAGGAGTTGGAGAAAATCATCGGCATCGGCGAGGTGTACGCCAACCGTTTGAAAGGGGCCGGGATTCATACCTTTGGACAACTGGCGCAGCTTACCCCTGAGCATATCCACGAGATTATCAACCCCGAAGACTGGCACAAGATTGACCCGGAAAGCTGGATTACCCAGGCCGGCTACCTGGCCAACCCCGACCGGTTGGAAGAGATTGACGGTATCGGCGACGTGTATGCCCAACGGCTGAATGAGGCCGGTATCTATACCTTTGAGCAACTGGCCCAATTAGCGGTAGACAGAATCCACGAAATCATCAGCGCGGAAGAGTGGCAGAAAATTGAGCCGGAGAGCTGGATTGCTCAGGCTAAAAAATTGGCCGCCAAAAAAGCAAAGTCTTAAAGAAGCTTGACTACCAAATTCGATGATATGTTTGCCCATAGTTACGGATTTTGAAAATCAAAATTCATAAGGGGTGACTCATGATTCACCATCGCAGCGCCCAAGAGGTCAAATGGTTTGATATTATCAAACTGATTGTCCTGATCATCCTGATTATTTTGCTACTACTCAATTGGTTCTGGTCCTCCGGGGCGGGGCCGGCTACCTCTTCTCAGCCGCCCGGCAGCACCCCCGCCGCCGCCCAGGCCAGCCCCACGCCTACCACGCCTCCGCCTACCCAAACGCCCAAACCTACGGCCACGCCCCCCCCCCCCCCCCCCCCCGGGGGGGCGCCCCCCGAGAACCAGCCCCCCCGCCCCCCGGCCCCCCGGGCAAACACCCACCCCCCCCGGCCCGCGGTGGTCGCTCCCACCTTGAACCTTCCCGCCGGCCCGCTGACGCCCGGTGAAATCACCCTGACCGGGACCGGCGCGCCGGGCAGCCAGGTCGTAGTCATCGTTGACGGCCAGCCCGCCGGAACCGTCAAGGTTGGGGCTGACGGTACGTGGAGCCTGCCTGTTGAGCTAACCCAGGCCAAAGATTATGCCGTGAGCGCCCAGGCCCTTGACGCCAGCGGTAAAGCGGCCGCCGAGTCGGACAAGATCACCCTGACGGTGACAGCCCCGCCTACGCCTACCCCCACCCCCAAACCGCCGACCCCGACCCCCACGCCCACCGCCGTACCTGTCACCCCGCCTACCTTGAACGCGCCGGGTGGTGAGGTGACTGCCGGAAAAGTCACCCTGACCGGCACGGGCGAGCCGGGCAGCCAGGTGGAAATTGTAGTGGACGGGCAGGTGGTCGGCCAAACCACAGTAGGCGCCGACGGCCGGTGGAGTTTTGAGGCCGACCTGCCCCAGGCCGGCGACTATGAAATCAGCGTGCAAAGCGTTGACGCCGAGGGTAATGTTTTGGCAGCCTCTCAACCGGTCATGCTGACCGTTGCTAAGGCCATCACCCCGCCCACCCTGGATAAGCCCCGGGGCGACCTGACCGCCGGCAAGGTTGAGTTGACCGGCGCCGGTGAGCCGGGCAGCCAGGTGGTCATCTTGATTGACGGTAAGGAAGCGGGCCAGGCGACGGTGGGAGCGGACGGCAAGTGGAGCTTTGCCACCGATTTGCCCAAAGCCGGCGATTATGAGGTGAAGGTGCAAATGGTGGATGGCAAGGGTCAGGTGGTGGCCGAGTCAGAGGCCAGCCGGTTGACCGTAGCCAAAGCGCCGGTGATTGCGCCCACCCTGGATAAGCCGGGCGACGCGCTGGTCCCTGGCCCGGTCAGCCTGACCGGAACCGGCGCACCCAATAGTGAGGTAGTGATCGTCATTGACGGCCAGGAGGCCGGCCGGGCTAAGGTTGATGCCAGGGGCCGGTGGAGCTTTACCACAGATTTCTCGCAGCCGGGCAATTATGAAATCAAGGTGCAGGCTGTGGATGAGGCCGGCCAAACCCTGGCCGAGTCCAGGGCGACAACCTTGACTATAACCACCCCCTGCCGCGAAATCTACATCGTGCAGAAGGATGACTGGTTATCCAAGCTGGCCCAAAAGTATTATAACGAGATGTTCGATTACCCGCTGATTGTGGAGGCCACTAACGCCAAAGCCAAAGAAGATAGCAAATTTTTGACCATCCCCAACCCCGATTTGATCGAAATTGGGCAGCAGTTGTGCATCCCGGAGAAGCCTTGAAGCGTAAACGTACACTCGTTCCCACGCTCTGTGTGGGAACGAGTGAGTGAAGTGATTCTACACCTCCAACAACTTGCAATAATTGGCCGGCAAATGGCAAATCCCCGCATCGGCGCTGACCTGGCTGGCTTT
>CAZDMM010000722.1:0-4220 GCA_964505845.1 uncultured Caldilineaceae bacterium | reverse complement strand
GTTCTTATGAGTTCATATCTGCGTTCTCAGTTAAAACAATTAGAATCAGAAGCAATCTATGTGATCCGCGAAGTGGCGGCTCAATTTGAACGGCCGGTGCTGCTGTTTTCGGGCGGTAAGGACTCCATCGTGCTGGCGCGCCTGGCCCAAAAAGCCTTTTTCCCCGGCAAAATCCCTTTCCCCCTGCTGCATATTGATACCGGCCATAACTTTCCCGAAACTTTGGAGTACCGGGATAGCATGGTCGAAAAAATCGGGGTGCGGTTGATTGTCCGTTATGTGCAGGATTCTATTGATCGAGGGCGGGTGGTAGAGGAAACCGGCCCCTACGCCAGCCGCAACGCCCTGCAAACCGTCACCCTGCTGGACGCCCTAGCCGAATTTAAGTTTGAAGCGGCCCTGGGCGGGGCCAGGCGTGATGAAGAGAAGGCCCGCGCCAAAGAGCGCTTTTTCTCTCACCGTGATGCGTTTGGGCAGTGGGACCCCAAAAATCAGCGGCCCGAATTGTGGAACCTTTATAATGGCCGCAAAAACCCCAACGAAAGTTTTCGCGTCTTCCCCCTGAGCAATTGGACCGAACTGGACATCTGGCAGTATATCCAGCAAGAGCAGATCGAGATGCCCTCGCTATATTTTAGTCACCGCCGCAACATTATCCATCGAGAGGGGATGCTTTTGGCCGCCTCCGAGGTGGTCAAACCGGTGGGCCAGGAAAAAATTGAGAGCAAAATTGTCCGCTTCCGCACCATTGGCGATATGACCTGCACCGGCGCAGTGGAGTCGCACGCCGGCAGCATCGCCGACATCATCGCCGAGATTGCTGCGGCCCGCATCACCGAAAGGGGCGCTCGCGCCGATGATAAACGCTCCGAAGCCGCGATGGAAGACCGCAAGAAACAAGGATATTTCTAATCATGAACATACCATCCCTGGAATCTATGCCTTACCCGGAACAAAGACCGGATATTGCCCCGCTCTCACCCCCCATCGAACTGCTGCGCTTTTCTACCGCCGGCAGTGTGGACGACGGCAAAAGCACCCTGATTGGCCGCCTGCTGTATGATTCCAAAGCCATTTTTGAAGACCAACTGGAGGCGGTGCAGCGGGCCAGCCGCGAACGGGGCGACGAGTACGTGGACCTGGCCCTCCTCACCGACGGTTTGCGGGCGGAGCGGGAGCAGAAAATCACCATTGACGTGGCTTATCGCTACTTTGCCACCCCCAAACGTAAATTCATTATCGCCGACACGCCGGGCCACATTCAATACACCCGCAACATGGTTACCGGCGCTTCCACGGCCGAGCTGGCCATTATTTTAATTGATGCCCGCAAGGGGGTATTAACCCAATCCAAGCGACACGGTTTTTTGTCTACCTTGCTACAAATTCCGCACCTGGTGGTGGCCGTTAACAAAATGGATTTGGTTGATTTTGACCCCGCTGTGTATCACCAGATTGTGAATGATTACAAAGAGTTTGCCGCCAAGCTGCCGGTGCATGATATTGTGTTCATCCCAATCTCGGCCTTGCTGGGCGATAACGTGGTAGAAAAAAGCGCCAATATGCCCTGGTACGATGGCCCGTCGCTGCTGCATCACCTGGAAAATGTCAATGTGGGGGCCGGCCGCAACCTGGTAGACTTTCGCTTTCCGGTACAGTATGTGGTCCGGCCTCACCAAAATTTTCGGGGGTTTGCCGGGCAGGTGGCCTCCGGGCGGATTGCGCCCGGCGAAGAAGTGGTCGTTTTGCCTTCTGGCTTAAAAAGCCGCGTCAAAACCATCACCACTTTTGAGGGCGACCTGGCGGAAGCGATCGCCGGCGACTCGGTCATTTTGACCCTGGCCGACGAGATTGACATCAGCCGGGGTGATATGATGGTGCGGACGCACAACCTGCCCCAAAGGAGCAACCGCCTGGATGCCACCCTCTGTTGGATGAGCGAAACGCCCTTGAACCCGCAGGGGAGCTATTGGGTGCAGCATACCACCCGGCTGGTCAAAAGCTTTGTCTCGGAGCTGCAATACAAAATTGATGTGGACACCATGCACCGTGAGCCGGCCGAAACCCTCAACCTCAACGAAATCGGGCGGATTCAATTGACCACTACCCAGCCACTCTTTTTTGACCGCTACGAACTCAACCGCAGCACCGGCAGCTTTATCCTGATTGACCCGCACACCAACAACACCGTCGCCGCCGGGATGATCCGCGAGACTACCCGGCTGGTGGGCGATATTGTGGACGTGGAGCGTGAGACGACGACCCGGCTCAAAACCAGGCGCCGCACCTCCACCGATATTACCTGGGAGGTGGGCGGCGTTACCCTGAGTATGCGCGAGCAGCAAAATGGGCACAAAGCGGCCATTTTGTGGTTTACCGGGCTGTCAGGCTCAGGCAAATCTACCGTGGCCAAAAAGCTAGAGCAGCGCTTGTTTGAGCTGGGCGGACGCACCATGTTCTTGGACGGCGATAATTTGCGGCACGGCTTAAACGGTGATCTGAGCTTTTCTGAAGCCGACCGCAACGAGAATATCCGCCGCGCCGCCGAAGTGGCCCGGCTGGGCTACTCGCACGGCAACATCGTCCTGTGTACCTTCATTTCCCCTTTCCAAAAAGACCGAGATTTTGCCCGCACTCTGGTACCGGAGGGTCGCTTCTTTGAAATTTTTGTCAAGTGTGACCTGGAAGTGTGCAAACGGCGCGACCCCAAAGGCTTGTACGCCAAAGCTTTGCGCGGTGAGATTGCCAACTTCACCGGCATCTCGTCGCCCTATGAGGAGCCTCAACAGCCAGAATTGGTGGTTGAAACCGACCTGCGCAGCACCGAGGAGATTGTGGAAACCATTATGGCAGAGTTGGTCAGGCGGGGAATCTTATCGGCCAGTTAACGCTTCGAATCCTGATCAAGTTTGACGTCCAAAATCGGTCAGGTCTCTGATAAACCGAGAAAGGTAGGGACAAGTCAGCGACTTGTCCCTACCTTATTCATCACGGACTCTGCTGGCGCAAATACTCAAAGGAATACAGGCCGGTATTGTGGCCGTCGTCCCAAAAAAATTGCAGGGCGTAATTGCCTACCAATTCCACCGGCCGCTCCGAGCGTAATTCGGCCCTGGTCACAATCTGGTCGGGTTTGAGGATGCGCAGCGGGTCTTCCTGGCGGCGCAGGCCGCTGCAAACCGCGCAGGGACAGATTTTGCGCAGATAATCCAGGCTGTAAACGCTGCGATAACCATCGGCCCAGGTAATCCGCACTTCCCGCCCCTTACGGTCTACCTCGATGCTGCGGGCGGTTTTTTGTTCGAGGGTTAGGGTTGTCATAACCATAACATTTACACTTTAGGATTATTCCCCAAAATTTCCTCAATCCGGGCCAGTACCTCCGGCGTCAATTTGGCTATCACCTCCGCCGCCTTCAAATTTTCATGCACCTGGCTCACCCGGCTGGCCCCGGTGATAACGCTGCTCACTTCTGGCAGGCGCAATAACCAGGCCAGAGCCAATTGGCTCACACTGACGCCCAAATCGCCGGCTACCTCGGTCAACGCTTTCACTTTAGCAATTTTATCCGGGGTAACAAATTGGCGCAGCCACTGATAGTTGGGGTCGCTCATGCGGCTGTCCGGGGGAAAACCCTCGTTGTACTTGCCGGTCAAAATGCCGCTGGCCAGCGGACTCCACACCACCAGGCCAACCCCGTGCTGCCGGGCCGCTTCAACCAGTTCAACCTCCACAATATTGCGGGTGAACATGTTGTACTGCGGCTGCTCTACTGCCGGGGCATAGAGTCCCCATTGGCGGGCCAGCCCAACGGCGTGGGCAATCTGGCCGCCGCGCCACTCGCTGGTGCCCCAGTACAGAATCTTGCCCTGGTGGATCAGGTCATCCATCGCCCGCACCACTTCTTCCACGGGCGTTTCGGGGTCGTAGCGGTGGCAAAAATAGAGGTCAAGGTAATCAACCCCCAGCCGCTTGAGCGAGGCATGGCACGACTCCATAATGTGCTTGCGCGACAGCCCCTTATCGTTGGGGCCGGGGCCGGTGGGCCAAAAAACTTTGCTAGAGATGACCAAATCGCTCCGTTTCAGGTCTCTGATGACGTGGCCCATCACCACTTCGGCGTTGCCGCCGGCATAAACATCGGCATTATCAAAAAAGTTGACCCCGGCTTCGTAGGCGGCCAGGATACATTCTCGCGCCACCTCTTCACCCACCTGCCC
>CAZDMM010000721.1:3462-4222 GCA_964505845.1 uncultured Caldilineaceae bacterium | reverse complement strand
GGCCGCAAGCTAGAAAGCACCACCCTGGCCGACCTGGGCAAATGCGATAAGGTTGTCTCCACCAAAGACGATACCACCATCGTCGGCGGGCACGGCAAAGAAGAGGACATCAAAGGCCGCATCAACCAGATTAAGGTTGAAATTGACAACACCACCTCTGACTACGACCGCGAGAAACTGCAAGAGCGGCTGGCCAAGCTGGCCGGCGGTGTGGCCGTTATCCGGGTGGGCGCCGCCACCGAAACCGAACTGAAGGAAAAGAAGCATCGCGTGGAAGACGCCCTGAGCGCCACCCGCGCCGCCGTTGAAGAAGGCATTGTGCCCGGCGGTGGGGTAGCCCTCATCAACACCCTGTCTGCCCTGAACAACGTGACCAGTGATGTGGCCGATGAGCGCACCGGCATCGCCATTGTACGCCGCGCCCTGGAAGAGCCGCTGCGCGGGATTATGCGCAATGCCGGGCTGGATGGCTCCGTGGTGATGCAAGAAATCAAGCGCCGCCAGGAAGCCGAAAAGAACAATCACATCGGCTATGATATTATGGCCGACCAGTACGTGGACATGGTCAAGGCCGGTATCATTGACCCGGCCAAGGTGACCCGGGGCGCCCTGGCTAACGCCGCCTCCATCGCCGCCATGATCTTGACCACCGAGGCCCTCATCACCGATGTGCCGGAAGAGGCAAAACCCGCTCCCGCGCCGCAGATGCCGGAATACTAAACCGAGACTTTTTAACTAAACCCTCAACTCGTTCCCAAAC
>CAZDMM010000721.1:1875-3362 GCA_964505845.1 uncultured Caldilineaceae bacterium | reverse complement strand
TGAGTTTTCAACTCGTTCCCAAACTGAGTTTTCAACTCGTTCCCAAACTGAGTTTTCAACTCGTTCCCAAACTGAGTTTGGGAACGAGTTCAAGCGAATTGAAAGGTCTGTGAGACCTGTAGGGTTTAGAATCCAACCCTTCCCGGAAGGTATAAACCTTCGGGAAGGGTTCTTCCATAACTACGAGGTGACGCCATGACCACAGAAGCCATAAAAGACGATGTTCAACCGGCCGGAACCGAACCCGTGGCCTTTAAGGCCGAAATCCAACAATTGCTGGACATCCTGGTCCACTCGCTCTACACCGATAAAGAAATCTTTTTGCGTGAGCTGCTCTCCAATGCCTCCGATGCCCTGAATCGCCTGCAATTTGAACTGCTCACCAACCGCAATGTGGTGGATGAAGGAGCCGAACTGGGCATCTGGCTTGAGGGGGATGACGAGGCCCGCACCCTGACCATCCGCGACAGCGGCATCGGCATGACCCAGACGGAGATGGTTGAGAATCTGGGCACGATTGCTCATTCCGGGGCCAAAGACTTTTTAAAGGCGTTGGAAGCCGCCGGCAAAAAGGGCCAGGGCGTTACCGCAGATGTCATCGGCCAATTTGGGGTGGGCTTTTACTCCGTCTTCATGGTCGCCGAGGAAGTCACCGTCACCTCCCGCTCCTACCAGCCGGAAGCGGAAGCCGCCTTCTGGAGTTCGACCGGGCAGGGGACCTATCGGGTTGGCCCGGCCGACAAAAAAGAGCGCGGCACCACCATCACCATCAAGCTCAAAGAAGAGGTCAAAGAGTTTGCGCGGGGCTATCGCCTGCGCCAGGTGGTTAAAACCCACTCCGACTTTGTGGCCTTCCCCATCTATCTGCTGGAGGAGAAGCCGGCCGGCAAGGATGAGCCAAAGAAAAAAGAGTGGAACCAGATCAACCAGCAGAAGGCCATCTGGCGGCAGTCGCCCCGTGAGGTGGATGAGGAGAAGTACAAATCCTTCTACCAGCAGTTCACCCTGGATTTTGGCGACCCGCTGCTGCGGCTGCACACCTCGGCCGATGCGCCGGTGCAGTTTTACGCCCTGCTGTTTGTCCCTTCTAAAAAAGATTACCGGCTGTTTGGCCTAAAAGAAGACCACGGCCTGAAGTTATACTGCCGCAAAGTGCTCATCCAGGAGAACTTTAAGAATCTGCTGCCCACCTATTTGCGCTTTGTGGAAGGGGTGGTTGACTCCGAGGACATCCCGCTCAACGTGTCGCGGGAAATGGTGCAGTCAACCCCCATCATTGAAAAGATAAAAGCCACCCTGGTGCGGCGTTTAGCCAGCGAATTGGAGAATCTGGCCGAGAGCAAGCCGGAAACTTATCGCACTTTTTGGAAAGAGTTTGGCCCGTTTATCAAAGAAGGCATCGCCACCGACCCGGACAGCAAGGGCAAATTTACCGATTTGCTGCGCTTCCAATCCACTCACAGCGCCAGCGCCGAGGAGTGGGTTTC
>CAZDMM010000721.1:0-1865 GCA_964505845.1 uncultured Caldilineaceae bacterium | reverse complement strand
AGTATGTGGGGCGGATGAAGCCCGGCCAGAGCGAAATTTATTACATTTTGGGCGACAGTTTTGAGACGGTCTCCCGCAGCCCTCACCTGGAATATTTCCGCAAACACGGCCTGGAGGTGCTGTACCTGACCGACCCGCTGGACAGCTTTATGTTGATTGGGTTGACCGAATACAACGGCAAACAGTTGAAAAACGTGGACAACGCCGGCCTCGACCTGCCCGAAGCCGATCATAAGGAGGAGAGTCAGGCGGCAGAAGAGGCCATTCCAGGCGACCAATTTGAGGCCCTGATTGCGCGCTTTAAGGCTACCCTGGGGGAACGGGTAGAGGATGTGAGAGAGAGCAAAATTTTAACCGACAGCCCTTGCCGCCTGGTCAACCCGGCCAACGCCGTCAATACCAATATGCAGCGGGTGCAGCGGCTGCTGGGCAAGGATTTTCAAGTGCCCAAAAAAATCCTGGAAATCAACCGCCACAGCACGCTCATCCAGAATTTGTCGGCCCGCCTGGCCGCCGATGGGGAGGATGCCCTGGTTAATCCCTTGATTGAGCAGTTGTATGAAAATGCGCTGGTGCTGGAGGGCATCCACCCCAACCCGGCCGAGATGATCCCGCGCATCCAGCAGTTGATGGAAGCGGCGGCAAAGAGGTGAGGTGGAGGATTGGAGGGCTGGAAGGGTGGGTAAGCAGCCCTCCCCCACTCAGTTATCCTGGCAAGTTTGCATCAGGTTAAAAAACAGGGTCAGATATTCTGGCCCTGTTTTTGCTTGGCAGGCTATTGGTTAAATTTTTGGGCCAGAATATAATCGAGGAAACAACGAATGAGGAAGTTTTATGCGGGTTATTTTGCAGCGAGTTCGGCGGGGCCACGTGGCCGTAGAGGATCAAATCATCGGGGAAATTGGGCCGGGATTTGTGATTCTGGTGGGGGTGACGCATGGCGACGGCCCGGCAGAGGTCAAAAAGCTGGCCGAGAAGATAGCGCATCTGCGGGTGTTTGAGGATGAGCAAGGCAAGATGAATCTGTCGGCGCTGGACACCGGGGCCGAGATGCTGGTCATCTCCCAATTCACCCTGTATGCTGATGCTCGCAAAGGCCGCCGACCCAGCTTTACCGAGGCCGCCCTGCCCGCCCTGGCCGAGCCGCTGGTCACGCAGTTAGCCCAGAATTTACAAACGTTAGGGGTCAAAAAAGTAGCTACCGGCCTGTTTGGGGCGCACATGCTGGTCCACATTGAAAATGATGGGCCGGTGACAGTTATCTTGGATACAAAAGAACTTTAAAGGCTGGAAGGTTGGAAGGCTGGTCATGCCTCCAGGCTTCCAGCCCTCCAACCTTCCACTTTTACTCCATCCCCGGCACGTACAGCTTGGTGGTGTACTCCTTAATCATGCGGGTCATGCTGAACTGGGGGGCGATGGTGCGGATGGATTCCTTGACCATCCTTATCCATTTGTGGGGCACGCCGGCGGCGTCACGGTCGTAGAACAGCGGCGCAATTTCGTTTTCCAGCAGTTCGTACATAGACATCGCATCGGCGTGGTTGCGGGCTTCTTCGCTGTCGTATTCTGCGTTGACATCGCCGATGGCCCAGCCATTTTTACCGTTGTAACCTTCGGCCCACCAGCCGTCTAAAATGGAAAAATTCAGCGTGCCGTTGAGACCGGCTTTTTGACCGCTGGTGCCGCTGGCCTCCATGGGACGGCGCGGCGTGTTTTGCCACACGTCGGCCCCGGCCACCAGGTGGCGGGCCACGTTCATGTCATAATCTTCAACAAAGATGAGGTGTCCGGCCAGCCCGCCCTCGTGGGAGCGATGGTAAACCTCGCGGATAAAGTTTTTGCCCGGCTCATCGCGGGGGTGG
>CAZDMM010000720.1:0-4223 GCA_964505845.1 uncultured Caldilineaceae bacterium | reverse complement strand
CGGCACGCCGCCTTCAACCAGGATTTCCGGTTCGGAGTAGAGGCGCTGGCTTTCAAAAAAGACCACCGGGTCGGTACCGCGTAAGGCCAGGTTGAGCATGCCTTTGGCGTCGTAAGGGGTGGCCGGGAACATCACCTTGAGGCCGGGGATATGGGCCACGATCGAGGTCCAATCCTGCGAATGCTGCGCCCCGTACTTGGCCCCCACCGAAACCCGCAGCACCAGCGGCATCTGCAGCACATTGGCCGACATCGCCTGCCACTTGGCCATCTGGTTGAAAATCTCGTCACCGGCCCGGCCCATAAAATCGCAGTACATCAGCTCGGCTACCACCCGCCCGCCGGACAGGGCATAGCCTACCGCCGTGCCGACAATCGCCCCTTCGGAAATGGGCGAGTTGAACAGGCGGTGATAAGGCAGCGCCTCGGTCAGGCCCCGGTAAACGCTGAAGGCCCCGCCCCAATCCCGATTCTCTTCGCCGTAAGCCACCATAGTCGGGTCTTCATAAAAACGATGGATCATCGCCTCAAACAGCGCCTCGGCGTAGGTCAGGCATTTCATCTTGGGTAGCGGCTTACCGTCTTGTAATCCAAAACGGAATTTCTCCCGCGTCACCTTGAGGCGGGTCTCTTCTTTGGGGAGCAGCACCTCCGGTTTGCCTTCGGCCATCCGCTCTTTGAACTGGTTGGAGAACATCATCCCGCCGATCACGTCGGCCTGCGGCTGGGTATTGACGCGCGGCGAAATCTCCGGCGAGACGGCCGCCCGCAGCACCTTGATCAGCCGGTCGGCCAGGTCCACCTTTATGCTGTCCAACTGCTCTTCATCGGCGTGGCCGTTATCCAGCAAATATTGGCGGAAGGTGACAATGGGATCGTGCTGCCGCCACAGGTCAACCTCAGTTTTATCCCGGTATGAGGAAGCATCGGAGGGGCTGTGGCCGGAGAAGCGATAGGTAACGACATCCAGCAGCACCGGGCCACGCCCCGCTTCCAAAATGGGGCGTTTGCGCTCGATGGCGTCGGCCACGGCCAGCGGATTGTAGCCGTCTACCCGCTCGGCGTGCATGGCCTCTGGGTTAACCCCCAGGCCGACCCGCGCCAGCACCTCAAAGCCCATCGTTTCGCCTTTGGGCTGGCCGCCCATGCCGTAAAAATTGTTCATAAAGTTGAAAATGATGGGGGGCGCGCCGCCGATTTCTTCCGGCCAGAGGGTGCGGTACTGGTCCATGGCCGCAAACATCATGCCTTCCCACACCGGCCCGCAGCCCATCGAGGCGTCGCCGATGTTGGCGATGACGATGCCGGGCCGGCGGTTAATGCGCTTGAACAGGGCCGAGCCGACGGCGATGTCGCCGGAGCCGCCCACGATGGCGTTGTTAGGCATCACCCCAAAGGGCGGGAAAAAGGCGTGCATGGAGCCGCCCATGCCCTTGTTGAAGCCGGGTTCGCGCCCAAAAATTTCGGCCAGCGTCCCGTACAGGGTATAGTTAAGGGCCAGGCTTTTGACGTTGCTCTGGCTGAATTTTTCAACCACCCGTAAAGTCGCACCGCTCATGTAATTTTCCATAATGTGGAGCAGATCGGCCTCGCTCAACCTGGCAATGGCCGACAGGCTTTTAGCGATAATCTCACCGTGGCTGCGGTGGGAGCCAAAGATGAAGTCGTCCGGGCTGAGGTGGTACGCCTGACCCACCGCCGCCGCCTCCTGGCCGATGGAGAGGTGAGCCGGCCCTTTGTGGTTGTACTCGATGCCCTCGTACACGCCCTCTTTTTTGATGCGGTCGAGCATGGTTTCAAACTCGCGGATGGCCAGCATATCCCGGTACATGCGCACCAGGTTTTCTGAGCCGTATTTTTGAGCCTCCGCCTGGGGGTTGGAGACATAAGCATTGAGGGGAATTTCCGGGCCGCGCAGGCTGGCGTGCTGCCGAACCTCGGCCGGGTCAATGATGATGAGTTTGGTCATGATGTTTTCCTTATCAAAGTGGTAATTAGTAATTGGTAATTGGTTATTGCCAATTACCAATTACCATTGACTACAACGCCAATAACAATTCAATCTGCGCAATGCCTTGCCCCAAAGCCTGCAAAAAGCGGGCGGCCGGCGCGCCGTCAACCACTTGATGGTTGATGGTCAACGACAGACCCAGGTGCGGAATAAATTCCACCTCGCCCCCCACCTCTACCGGCTTCAAATTGATATTGCCGACGCCTAAAATGGCGACCTGCGGTGGATTGAGCACCGGGGTAAAGCTCTCGATGCCGAAAGCGCCCAGGTTGGTCACGGTAAAGGTGCCGCCGGAGAGTTCCTCGGCTTTGATGGCGCCGTTCAGGCAGGCCGCCGCCAGGCGTTTGGCTTCCTCGGCTATCTGCTTGAGGCTGAGGCGATTGACCCGGCGAATGACCGGAACCATCAGGCCGCGCGGGGTGTCTACCGCTACACCCAGGTGAACATCTTTGTATTGGGAGATGGTATCGCCGCTGAACAGGGCGTTGAGCTGGGGGTACTGAGGCAGGGTGCGGGCCACGGCAAATAGGAGCAGGTCATTAATGGTGATTTTTTGCAGTCCTAAACCTTCGCTGCTGCTTTTGAGCTGCTGGCGATAAGCCAACAAGGCCCGCGCCTCCGCCGCGCTGTTGAGCGTCAATTGGGCGGTGGTTTGCAGCGACTCCAACATGCGGGTCGCAATCACTTTGCGGATACCTTTGACGGGGATAACCTCAATTTCGTCGCCTGGCTGTGCGGTCTCCGGCCTGTCCTGAGCCTGCCGAATGGGTCCGCGGTCTGCGATCTCCGGCAGCTTCTGTAAATCGTCCGCCCTGATTCGCCCGCTTACCCCTGAGCCTTGCGCCGGGGCTGAATAGCCGCCGGCGGCCAGCATCGTGCGGGCCAGCGGGGTGAGGGCAGGAGAGTGGCTGGCTGTCAGGGCGGCCTGCACATCGCGCTCAATAATCCGCCCGGCCGGGCCGCTGCCCTGCAGGGAGGCCGGGTCAAGCCCGGCGGTGTGGGCTAATTTGCGGGCGCGGGGAGAAATACCTACAGAATGGGGCGGCGTTACGGCGGCAGGAGCAGGAGTCACCGTTGAGGGTGGGGCAGCGGGGAGATTGGCTGGCGCTGTCGGCGGCGCAATCGAGGCCCCGGCCGGTCGCAAAGTACTGACATCCTCGCCGGGCTGGCCGACCGCCGCAATGTTGGTCAAAACCGGCACATCATCTCCGGCCTTAAAAAAAATTTCAAGCAAAACCCCGGAGACGGGGCTTTCTACTTCCACCAGGGCTTTGTCCGTTTCCACCTCACACAATATCTCTCCGCTCTGCACCGGCTCGCCTGGCTGCTTTTTCCAGGCAGAAATAATACAGCTTTCAACCGATTGGCCCTGTTTGGGCATAACTATTGCAGTTGGCATAAATTTACCTCAAAAGGAAGTGACGGTTTAGTTCCCACAGTTCCGTGAGTTCCCTACGATTTAAACGAGTAGCACCTCAATCCCTGCCCCTTGGGCTTGCACTACCAGTTCAACCGGAGCGTGGGTATCGGAGATAACGGTGTCAATATCGGTGGGCTGGGCAAAAGAGGCCAGGCCGACCTGCCCCCACTTGGTGGCATCAATCACGGCGATGACCTGGCGGCACATGCTCGCTACTACACTTTTTACCTCGGCTTCTTCGGCGCTGACATCGGTCAGGCCCTCGGTTAGGGTGAGGCCGTGCGCCCCAAAGAAGCCTTTTTGGAGGTTGAATTTGCGCAGCAATTCCAGGCCCTCCACGCCCACCAGCGAGGCGGTTTCGCGCTGAAAAGCGCCGCCGGGCATGACCACCCGCAGGCCGGGCAGATCGTTGGCTTCCTGGGCCACCACTAAACTGTTGGTGATGATCGTTACCTGCCGCCGGTTTTTGAGATGGGGCACAATGGTTAAGGCCGTGCTGCTGCTATCCAGAAAAATGGCGTCGCCATCGTAGATGAGGGCGGCGGCGGCCTGCCCGATGCGGCTTTTTTCTTGAACTTGCCGCTGGCGGCGCATGGCTAAAGCCAACTCGTAGTTGGAGCCGTGGGCGGGGATAGCCCCGCCGTGCGTGCGGATGACCAACTTTTGCTCGGCCAGGGCCTGTAAATCGGCCCGGATGGTCACTTCTGAGACGCCCAACTGCTGGCTGAGTTCAGCCACCGAGACGCGGCCGGTCGCGTCTACCTGGCGCAGGATTTCCTGGCGGCGTTCTTCC
>CAZDMM010000719.1:0-4234 GCA_964505845.1 uncultured Caldilineaceae bacterium | reverse complement strand
AGCGTTCAGAAGTGCCTGTCACCTGGCTTTCGTCTTATTCCCGATAGAGTCTTATGGTTTAGCTTCCCGGAGGCTGGTTTCGAGAGACAATCTCCAGGAAGTGAATGGCCGGTTATGCTCAGGATCGAGCCTCCGGGAAGCTTTTCACTGCGACCGGCGCTTGCTTTCTCAGGCTATGTACAGTTATAAAGTTGTTTCTAACCGAGACGAGTGGAACCACGCCCTGGCAGCTCTGCCCGGCAGCCACGCCCTGCAAAGCTGGGATTGGGGCGACTTTAAAAGTCGCTGGGGCTGGTCGGCCCGGCGCATCTGGTGGGTGGCCGATGCCGCCCCGGTAGCGGCGGCCCAAATCTTGCGGCGGCCTATTCCCAACACCCCCTGGAGCTTTTTGTATGTGGCCAAAGGCCCGGCTTTAGATTACGGCGATGCGGCCCTGGCTCAACAGGTGTTAACCGACCTGGAAATCTACACCCGGCGGGCCGGCGCCTTGTTTATCAAGATTGACCCCGACGTGCCCCGCTGCCTGGGTGAGCCGCAGGCCGGCCAAAGGCCGGAGCCGCAGGGTCAGATGATGCTTAACCTGCTGGCGCAGCGCGGCTGGTATTTTTCAACAGAGCAGATCCAATTTCGCAATACGGTGATCTTGAACCTGACCCCCGAACCGGCGGAGCTGCTGGCCGGCATGAAGAACAAGTGGCGTTACAATATTAACCTGGCCGAGCGGCGAGGCGTTGCCATCCGGCCCGGCGGGTTAGAGGACATCCCTCTATTTTACCAGATGTACGCCGAAACAGCCCGGCGTGATAACTTTATCATCCGCCCGGCGGCCTATTACCAGGATGTGTGGCAGCAGTTTATGGGGGCCAACCAGGCCGAAATGCTGCTGGCGGTGGTAGATGGTGAAGCGGTGGCCGGTCTCATCCTCTTCTATTGGGGCCAGACTGCCTGGTACATGTACGGCGCGTCGAGCGGCCGGCAGCGCCAGCTTATGCCCAACCATCTGCTGCAATGGGCGGCCATCTGCCGGGCCAGGGAGCGGGGCTGCACGCTTTATGATATGTGGGGCGCGCCGGATGTGTTTGAGGAGTCGGACCGCATGTGGGGGGTCTACCGCTTTAAGGCCGGTTTTGGCGGGCAGGTGGTGCAGGGCCTGGGCGCGTTTGATTATCCGGCCAACCGTCCCCGGTACTGGGCCTTTATGGCCGCTTTGCCCCGGCTGCGGACGTGGTTGAGGCGCTGAGGCGCTGAGGCGCGGCGGCCCATCCCCTGGCCTCTGCTGTTCCTCGCCTCTTTGTAAAAACTTGACTCCTGCCTGTCTCCGTGTAAGATTAGAGGCGCGATTTGTGGCAAGCCATTGCCCCCTGGGAAGGAAGGCCCCTGAGAATTGTCAACGGTAAATCGTCAATAATTAATTGTCAACTCCTGCTATCCGATTGATAAGGAACAATTAACTATTGGCTGTTTTGATTTCCCTGCCGACGTTGCTCGGCTAGTTTGGTTTGGAGATTGGTTGTGTCTGGATTGGGTGAGAAGTTGAAGGCGCTGCGTGAGGAGCAGGGTTTAGCCCTGGAGCAGGTTGAAGAAGCCCTTCACATTCGCCGGCATCTGTTAGAAGCTTTAGAAGCTAACAATTTTAAGCAGTTCCCCTCGCCGGTGGTGGCGCGTGGTTTAATTCGTAATTACGCCAAATATTTGAATTTTGACCCGATTGAAGCCCTAACCCTGTACGACGGGAACGGTATCATCCCCATCAAGGGGCAGCGTCTGACCCCTGACGGCATCGAGTTCATGAGCCTCTCGATGGCGCCCCGCCCCTTCTTTAACTGGGATTTAGTGATCGGGTTAGCCTTGTTCATGCTGGTGCTGGGCGGCTTTGGTTATGTAACTTATACTACCGTCATCCAACCGGGTTTGACCCCTACCCCCACCAAAACCCCTAACCCTGATGGCCTGGGTGAAGATGCCGCGTTTTTATTACCCACAAATACGCCTTTGCCCACCGATACGCCGACCCCGCTCCCCCCCACCGATACGCCCACGCCCATCATTTACAGTGGGGTCACGGTAGAGCTGGCCCTCAACCAGCCTTCCTGGATTCAAATCCTGGTGGATGATGTAAAAACGTTTGAAGGTATCTTGCAGCCGGGCGACCGCAAAAGCTGGACCGGCCAGCGGCGAGTGGCTATCCGGGCCGGGAATGCCGGTGGGGTAGAGGTAATTGTCAACGGTACCAGCCGGGGGTTGATGGGCGCGGCCAATCAAGTAGTTGACCAGATTTGGGAAAAGGTAGAAGACCCGGCCACGCTGACGCCGCAGCCCGGCCAGACGGCTGCGCCAGACCCGGTCAACAGTTTGCCGGCCACCGGGACCGCCCCGGCGTTGGCCGAGACGCCGGCGCCGTTAGAGTCTGCCCCCACCCCAGCACCCCCCCAGACCTCCCAACCTTAACCGCATCACACCGTCTCAGAAGTTTGAGAGCTTCCAGAAAGGTTTACCCTAAATTAAAGCCTCATCGCAGGTGTAGCGCAGGCCACAGGCGGCGCATTTGGCCGCCTGCTGGTGGCTGCGCGGCACATTTTGGTGCTGGTACGCCTGGCGCATCTCGGCCAGGGTATCAAGCAGTTCTTGCCGCAGCTCTAAGGTGAAATCTACTTCGTATAGAGCGTCGGCGTATTTTAGCAGGCCGTGCGGGGGGGTGCGGCCGGTGGCGGCTTCAACCAGCAAACAATAGGCGGCCAGTTGCAGCAGATGGCCCAAATAGGGCACGGGGGGCGCAGGGCTGGATTTTACCTCAACCGGGATCAAGCCCTGGGCCGTTTCAACCAAATAATCCGGCTTGCCGGTCAAGCCATACCTTTCGGCATAAAGCGGCTGGCGGGGGGTGCGCCAATCCCGGCTGGAAGTGTCGGCATAAATCAGCCGGCCCAGGGGCAGGCCGCTGGCCTGTTGCAGCCGGGTTGAGCGTTGGTGAAGCAGCCAGCCGCACAGCAGTAAAATCAAAGCCAGGGCCGCAAGCCAGAACATGAGAAATCAGCAATTAAAAATAAGGCAGAAGAAGCTGCCATACCACAAGGGCCAAGAGCAGCAAGCTTCCGCCGCCGAGTAAAAAAAAGCTGGCATAACGCCAGCGTTGAGCCGTGTGAACCTGTTGGTAGTGGCGGTTGTGGGTTGTTACCCCATAGGCCAGGGTGGCTTGATTGTGGGGGCGGTGGCCTTTGATGGCCGCCAGCCACCAGGCTCGCCGGCAAAAGCTAAATTGGGCCAGTTCGCTGGCCCGGATGATGGGGGCAGGCCGGCTGTCAGCCTGGCCTGGGGCCGGCTCATTCTTCATCGGGCGGCTCATCCAGCCAGGCCGGGCTGGCTCCACTCAAGCCGACCCGCTGCTCAAAGTGAGCCAGGGCGGCTTTCATCGTTTCTTGTCTGACGGCGGTGGTGACATCACCCCGCGTCCGCTCCAACACGCCCCGCACCATGTCGGTATTGCGCCGCAGGCCGCCGGTGATGGCGTCTGGAAAATCCACCGTAGTTAAGGCGCTGTAAACCTCATCCATCTCGCTGAGGATGTGCTCTGCCTGGGCCACCTGGCCGCGGCGTAAGGCATCCAGGGCAAAGCGGCGTAGTTCGCCGGCTGCTTCGGCCAGGCCGTTGAGGTAGGCGGCATACTCTACCCCCAGCGCCTCTGGGGTGGGCAGAGCCTCACCCACCACCACAGCCCGCGTAATGTGAGCCTCAGCCAGCTCTTTGAGAGCGTCTTGGGTGTAACCGGCATGGTAAAGATCGGGGTAGCGCTGCACCGCTGCGATGATCTCGGCGGCTGCCTGGCGGGCCGTTTGCAGCAGGGCTTGGGCCTCGGCGTCATCGCCGCGCTGGGTGGCGCGGATTGAGTTGGCGCAGTGGCGGATCAGTTCACGAGAGCGGGTGATGGCGGCATCCCGCACGGCGCTTTTGGCCTCAAAAGCTCCGTTAATACGATCAATGGTGGTTTGTAATTCTGGCAAGATGGGCGCCTTTCTACCGGCAGTGGATAGCTGCATGTTGCCTCAGCGGAGGGTTGTTGTCAAACTGGTTTAACGGTCATGGCGTAGAGGAGCGGCGGCGGCCCTCTGAAGGCTGTCGTGGATAGCGCCGTATCCCTTGACTTTGCCGAAAGTTCATTGTAAACTTCCAGAAATTGATAGTGGCTCATGTACAGTACAAGTGCAAAGTGACCGGCACTTCCTCATTTTTCGAGGAG
>CAZDMM010000718.1:0-4236 GCA_964505845.1 uncultured Caldilineaceae bacterium | reverse complement strand
CAAAAATAATCAAGTTATCGTCAAACTCCATCGTCACGCAGGTGGTGTTACCGCCTACGGTGCTGCCCTTAAAAGAGAGCGCTTTTATAAAATCCTGGATTGCTTCTGGTTTGAGCAGGTCAAGCTGATGGCGACCGGCCGCTTCCAGGGCGGCTGCCAGTTTGAGTTCTACTTGATTGGGTGAAACAGGTGCAGGGATGGAGCCTCGAGTTCCCCAAAATTTCACTAGCATAAAATCTCTCTTGAATTTAGAAATAACGTCAACAAAATCATCTTTTTCCCAAATTATGCTAGTACAAAAATGCACAATGCGGGATGATAACTATCACCAGTTACCTTAACATGTTAACAAAAACTTGGCAATAGTCTAACTGTCCTGTTGTCAGCCCAAAATTATCGCCGGCTGCTGTTCTTAAAATAGGCAGCGACGCCCGCCTCTAACACCGAGGGGTATGTAACCACGTTAGAATCTCTCCGATTTTATCACCGATTAGTTTCCCTGACAACCCCGAAAAACCAGGACTATCAAACAAATGAGCAAAATTTGAGCACTTTTTGGCCTGGAAAAACGGCCAGACTCGGGCTAAACTGGAAACTGTTGAACCTTACCAAGTGATTTTGGCTCAAAAAGCGGAGTATCCCCCCCATGTTATCCTATAGCACTGTCCAGAACTTTGTGTTACACTTTCAATCACAGCTCACACAAATTGTCCCAAAAACTCCTATGGCCTGGAAAACTGTTTCTTATCGCTGGCAGTGGCAGCTTAAAAGCTCGCCGGAAGCGCTGTGGCCTTATGTAGCCGATACCCAGCGTTTTAACCAGGCAGCCCATTTGCCTGCTACCACCTACCTTGAGACTCCCCTGAACACGGGCGGTAGCCAGTTGATTGCCCACACCGGGCGCTTTGGCCTGACCGTTGAGTACGAAGACCACCCTTTTCAATGGGTGCGCAACCAAGAATTTAAAAACCGGCGCACCTTCAGATATGGCCCCCTAGCCGAAACCCGTGCTCACCTGCGGCTTGAAGCCAATGAGGGCGGCACGCTGGTTAAATATTACGTGGATGTCACCCCTTCCAACCTGATCGGCTTTGTGGGCATCCCCTACCAATTTGGCTGGGAAATGAGACGCAATTTTGAGCGAGTCTTCCGCCAGATTGACGCCTACATCCAGCAGCAGCGCCGCCAACCCTTCAACCTCACCATCACCCCCCCCACTGCGGCTGCCCAGGCCCGTTTAAGCGAGCTAACCCGCCAACTGGCGGCCCAACAGCATGACCTGCGCTGGGTGCAGCGCCTGGCCAACCTGCTGCTGCACGAAGCTGACCAAAACCTCATCCGTATGCGCCCCTATGCCCTGGCCGAAAGCTGGCAGGCCCCCCGCCGCGCCATCCTGGAGTTGTTCCTCTCCGCGGCCAAGCTGGGTTTATTGAATATGCGCTGGGACATTTTGTGCCCGCTCTGCCGGGGCGCAAAAACCACCGCCGCCAGCCTGGACCAGGTGAGCAAAGGGAGTCACTGCGCCACCTGCAATATTGATTTTGAGGCCGACTTTGCCCAGAATGTCGAACTGACCTTCAGCCCCCATCCCCAAATTCGGACCGTTTATGACAACCTTTACTGCGTCGGCGGGCCGATGGTGACGCCCCACATCCTGGTTCATCAAATCATCCAGCCCGGTGAAACCCGCCAGCTCCAGGTTAAATTAGAACCGGGCTGCTACCGCATCCGCACCCAGCGCCCCGGCGTAGAAACCCTGCTCAACCTGGCTCAAGAAGCCACCAGGCTCGACATCCAGGCAGACGCCCAGGCCATCCAGGCCCACTGCTCCACCCCCCTGCCCCAAACCGGCAGCCTCAACAGAACCGTAAGCCTAACCAATCAGGCGGCTTACGCTCTGCGCGTTTACCTGGAACGAGGCGCATGGGTGACGGATGCCGTTACTGCCGCCGAGGTTACCGCCTTGCAGCACTTCCGTGACCTCTTTAGCGATCAAGTGCTCCGCCCCGGCGAAGAAATCGGCGTGCAGGGCATGACCATCCTTTTTTCTGACCTGGTGGGTTCCACCGCCATGTACAATCGCTGGGGCGACGCGCCCTCTTATGCCCTGGTGCGGGAGCAGTTTGCCTTTTTGCAGCGGATTATCCGGGAGTATGAAGGGGCCATTGTCAAAACCATCGGCGATGCCATTATGGCCGTTTTTGCCGACCCGGCCAAAGGCGTGGGGGCGGCCCTGGCGATTCAAGCGCAAATCCACAGCTTTAACACCGCCCACCCCAACGAGACGCTCGTCATCAAGTTGGGCCTGCATCAAGGGCCATGCCTGGCCGTCAACCTCAACGACAAGTTAGACTATTTCGGTACAACGGTTAACCTGGCGGCGCGCTTGCAAGGGCAGAGTCAAGGCGGCGACGTAGTCATCTCCGAAAAGCTGCGCCAGGACCCCGCGGTCGCCAGGCTGTTGGAGGAAATGGGGGTTAAGGTGACTCCTTTTGAAACCTCCATCAAAGGTTTTGATGAACATTTCCATCTCTACCGGCTGACGCTGCCTGCACCAGATCTGATCCAATCCTAAAAATAAAAAGTCCCACAGGAAAATTCCTGTGGGACTTGAGCTTTTGTACCTACTTTGCCTGCTTCGCCGCCCGCTGGCGCACGTTGTGGTCGAGTTCCTTTTTACGCACCCGCAGCGAGTGGGGGGTCACTTCCAGCAGTTCATCCACGTCCAAATAATCAATGGCGTCATCCAGCGATAAAATCCGGGCCGGGGTCAGGCCGACGTTGATTTCGGCAAAGGATTTGCGGTGGTTGGTGAGGTGCTTGGTTTTGCACACGTTGACCACCAAATCATCGTCGCGGGTGTACTGGCCCACCACCTGCCCGGTGTAAACCTGGTCTTCGGGCGTCACAAACATAATACCCCGCTCCTGCAAATTCATCAGGGCGTAGCTGGTCACCTGGCCGGTTTCCAGCGCCACCAGCGAACCCCGGTCGCGGGTGTTAATTTCACCCTGGAACGGCTCGTAGCCGTGAAACAGGGTGTGGAAGATGCCCGTACCCCGCGTGGCAATCAAAAAAGGCTGGCGAAAACCCAGCAGCCCCCGCGTCGGCACCAAATATTCCGCATAGACAGTTCCATCCTCGCCGTAGCGCATATCCAGCAGGTTGGCCTTGCGCCGGCCCATCATCTCGCTGACCGCGCCCAGGTAATCATTAGCCACTTCCAGGTAGACATGCTCAATCGGCTCACGCACTCCCCCGGCGTCGTCTTTAAAAATCACCTCCGGCTTGCTGACGGCAAACTCATACCCTTCGCGCCGCATCGTTTCAATCAAGATGGCCAGGTGCAGTTCCCCCCGCCCGGAGACGATGAAGCGGTCGGCGCTGTCGGTTTCTTGCACCCGCATGGCCACGTTGCTTTCCAACTCGCGGAACAGGCGATCCCGGATTTGGCGGCTGGTCACAAATTGGCCTTCTCGCCCGGCAAAAGGGCTGTCGTTGACGGCAAAGGTCATGCGCACCGTCGGCTCTTCCACCTTGATGGGCGGCAGCGGGCGCGGGTCAGACACGTCGGCGATGGTGTCGCCGATGCCGGCGTTAGCCAGCCCGGCCACGGCGATGATGTCGCCCGCGCTGACCGTTTGCTGTTCCACCCGCTGCAAATCGCGGAAGTTGAACACCTGATTGACTTTGCCGGGAGACTGATTGCCTTCGGTGTTGATGTGAACCACCGGTTGACCCCCGCGCAGGGTGCCGCTCCACAAGCGGCCAATGGCAATCCGGCCGATATAGTTATCGTAGGCCAGCGAGGTAACTAAAAAGCGAGCCGGTTCTTCCACTTCCACCAGCGGAGCCGGCAGCCGCTCCAAAATGGTCTCAAAGAGGGGACGCAAATCCGGCCCCAACGAGTCGGCCTGATAGCCGGCCCGCCCTTCCAGAGCGACGGTGTAAATGACCGGAAAATCGGCCTGCTCGTCGGTAGCGCCCAAGTCAATAAAGAGGTCAAAGGTAGCGTTGACCACGTAATCGGGCCGGGCGGCCGGGCGGTCAATCTTGTTGACCACTACAATCGCCTTGTGGCCTTTATCAAGGGCCTGGCGCAGCACAAAGCGAGTCTGGGGCATCGGCCCTTCCACCGCGTCTACCAGCAGCAGCACGCCGTCCACCATGTTCATGACTCGCTCGACCTCGCCGCCAAAATCGGCGTGGCCGGGCGTGTCCACAATGTTGATGGTG
>CAZDMM010000717.1:0-4236 GCA_964505845.1 uncultured Caldilineaceae bacterium | reverse complement strand
TTTAGCGTTCAGAAGTGCCTGTCACCTGGCTTTCGTCTTATTCCCGATAGAGTCTTATGGTTTAGCTTCCCGGAGGCTGGTTTCGAGAGACAATCTCCAGGAAGTGAATGGCCGGTTATGCTCAGGATCGAGCCTCCGGGAAGCTTTTCACTGCGACCGGCGCTTGCTTTCTCAGGCTATGTACAGTTATAAAGTTGTTTCTAACCGAGACGAGTGGAACCACGCCCTGGCAGCTCTGCCCGGCAGCCACGCCCTGCAAAGCTGGGATTGGGGCGACTTTAAAAGTCGCTGGGGCTGGTCGGCCCGGCGCATCTGGTGGGTGGCCGATGCCGCCCCGGTAGCGGCGGCCCAAATCTTGCGGCGGCCTATTCCCAACACCCCCTGGAGCTTTTTGTATGTGGCCAAAGGCCCGGCTTTAGATTACGGCGATGCGGCCCTGGCTCAACAGGTGTTAACCGACCTGGAAATCTACACCCGGCGGGCCGGCGCCTTGTTTATCAAGATTGACCCCGACGTGCCCCGCTGCCTGGGTGAGCCGCAGGCCGGCCAAAGGCCGGAGCCGCAGGGTCAGATGATGCTTAACCTGCTGGCGCAGCGCGGCTGGTATTTTTCAACAGAGCAGATCCAATTTCGCAATACGGTGATCTTGAACCTGACCCCCGAACCGGCGGAGCTGCTGGCCGGCATGAAGAACAAGTGGCGTTACAATATTAACCTGGCCGAGCGGCGAGGCGTTGCCATCCGGCCCGGCGGGTTAGAGGACATCCCTCTATTTTACCAGATGTACGCCGAAACAGCCCGGCGTGATAACTTTATCATCCGCCCGGCGGCCTATTACCAGGATGTGTGGCAGCAGTTTATGGGGGCCAACCAGGCCGAAATGCTGCTGGCGGTGGTAGATGGTGAAGCGGTGGCCGGTCTCATCCTCTTCTATTGGGGCCAGACTGCCTGGTACATGTACGGCGCGTCGAGCGGCCGGCAGCGCCAGCTTATGCCCAACCATCTGCTGCAATGGGCGGCCATCTGCCGGGCCAGGGAGCGGGGCTGCACGCTTTATGATATGTGGGGCGCGCCGGATGTGTTTGAGGAGTCGGACCGCATGTGGGGGGTCTACCGCTTTAAGGCCGGTTTTGGCGGGCAGGTGGTGCAGGGCCTGGGCGCGTTTGATTATCCGGCCAACCGTCCCCGGTACTGGGCCTTTATGGCCGCTTTGCCCCGGCTGCGGACGTGGTTGAGGCGCTGAGGCGCTGAGGCGCGGCGGCCCATCCCCTGGCCTCTGCTGTTCCTCGCCTCTTTGTAAAAACTTGACTCCTGCCTGTCTCCGTGTAAGATTAGAGGCGCGATTTGTGGCAAGCCATTGCCCCCTGGGAAGGAAGGCCCCTGAGAATTGTCAACGGTAAATCGTCAATAATTAATTGTCAACTCCTGCTATCCGATTGATAAGGAACAATTAACTATTGGCTGTTTTGATTTCCCTGCCGACGTTGCTCGGCTAGTTTGGTTTGGAGATTGGTTGTGTCTGGATTGGGTGAGAAGTTGAAGGCGCTGCGTGAGGAGCAGGGTTTAGCCCTGGAGCAGGTTGAAGAAGCCCTTCACATTCGCCGGCATCTGTTAGAAGCTTTAGAAGCTAACAATTTTAAGCAGTTCCCCTCGCCGGTGGTGGCGCGTGGTTTAATTCGTAATTACGCCAAATATTTGAATTTTGACCCGATTGAAGCCCTAACCCTGTACGACGGGAACGGTATCATCCCCATCAAGGGGCAGCGTCTGACCCCTGACGGCATCGAGTTCATGAGCCTCTCGATGGCGCCCCGCCCCTTCTTTAACTGGGATTTAGTGATCGGGTTAGCCTTGTTCATGCTGGTGCTGGGCGGCTTTGGTTATGTAACTTATACTACCGTCATCCAACCGGGTTTGACCCCTACCCCCACCAAAACCCCTAACCCTGATGGCCTGGGTGAAGATGCCGCGTTTTTATTACCCACAAATACGCCTTTGCCCACCGATACGCCGACCCCGCTCCCCCCCACCGATACGCCCACGCCCATCATTTACAGTGGGGTCACGGTAGAGCTGGCCCTCAACCAGCCTTCCTGGATTCAAATCCTGGTGGATGATGTAAAAACGTTTGAAGGTATCTTGCAGCCGGGCGACCGCAAAAGCTGGACCGGCCAGCGGCGAGTGGCTATCCGGGCCGGGAATGCCGGTGGGGTAGAGGTAATTGTCAACGGTACCAGCCGGGGGTTGATGGGCGCGGCCAATCAAGTAGTTGACCAGATTTGGGAAAAGGTAGAAGACCCGGCCACGCTGACGCCGCAGCCCGGCCAGACGGCTGCGCCAGACCCGGTCAACAGTTTGCCGGCCACCGGGACCGCCCCGGCGTTGGCCGAGACGCCGGCGCCGTTAGAGTCTGCCCCCACCCCAGCACCCCCCCAGACCTCCCAACCTTAACCGCATCACACCGTCTCAGAAGTTTGAGAGCTTCCAGAAAGGTTTACCCTAAATTAAAGCCTCATCGCAGGTGTAGCGCAGGCCACAGGCGGCGCATTTGGCCGCCTGCTGGTGGCTGCGCGGCACATTTTGGTGCTGGTACGCCTGGCGCATCTCGGCCAGGGTATCAAGCAGTTCTTGCCGCAGCTCTAAGGTGAAATCTACTTCGTATAGAGCGTCGGCGTATTTTAGCAGGCCGTGCGGGGGGGTGCGGCCGGTGGCGGCTTCAACCAGCAAACAATAGGCGGCCAGTTGCAGCAGATGGCCCAAATAGGGCACGGGGGGCGCAGGGCTGGATTTTACCTCAACCGGGATCAAGCCCTGGGCCGTTTCAACCAAATAATCCGGCTTGCCGGTCAAGCCATACCTTTCGGCATAAAGCGGCTGGCGGGGGGTGCGCCAATCCCGGCTGGAAGTGTCGGCATAAATCAGCCGGCCCAGGGGCAGGCCGCTGGCCTGTTGCAGCCGGGTTGAGCGTTGGTGAAGCAGCCAGCCGCACAGCAGTAAAATCAAAGCCAGGGCCGCAAGCCAGAACATGAGAAATCAGCAATTAAAAATAAGGCAGAAGAAGCTGCCATACCACAAGGGCCAAGAGCAGCAAGCTTCCGCCGCCGAGTAAAAAAAAGCTGGCATAACGCCAGCGTTGAGCCGTGTGAACCTGTTGGTAGTGGCGGTTGTGGGTTGTTACCCCATAGGCCAGGGTGGCTTGATTGTGGGGGCGGTGGCCTTTGATGGCCGCCAGCCACCAGGCTCGCCGGCAAAAGCTAAATTGGGCCAGTTCGCTGGCCCGGATGATGGGGGCAGGCCGGCTGTCAGCCTGGCCTGGGGCCGGCTCATTCTTCATCGGGCGGCTCATCCAGCCAGGCCGGGCTGGCTCCACTCAAGCCGACCCGCTGCTCAAAGTGAGCCAGGGCGGCTTTCATCGTTTCTTGTCTGACGGCGGTGGTGACATCACCCCGCGTCCGCTCCAACACGCCCCGCACCATGTCGGTATTGCGCCGCAGGCCGCCGGTGATGGCGTCTGGAAAATCCACCGTAGTTAAGGCGCTGTAAACCTCATCCATCTCGCTGAGGATGTGCTCTGCCTGGGCCACCTGGCCGCGGCGTAAGGCATCCAGGGCAAAGCGGCGTAGTTCGCCGGCTGCTTCGGCCAGGCCGTTGAGGTAGGCGGCATACTCTACCCCCAGCGCCTCTGGGGTGGGCAGAGCCTCACCCACCACCACAGCCCGCGTAATGTGAGCCTCAGCCAGCTCTTTGAGAGCGTCTTGGGTGTAACCGGCATGGTAAAGATCGGGGTAGCGCTGCACCGCTGCGATGATCTCGGCGGCTGCCTGGCGGGCCGTTTGCAGCAGGGCTTGGGCCTCGGCGTCATCGCCGCGCTGGGTGGCGCGGATTGAGTTGGCGCAGTGGCGGATCAGTTCACGAGAGCGGGTGATGGCGGCATCCCGCACGGCGCTTTTGGCCTCAAAAGCTCCGTTAATACGATCAATGGTGGTTTGTAATTCTGGCAAGATGGGCGCCTTTCTACCGGCAGTGGATAGCTGCATGTTGCCTCAGCGGAGGGTTGTTGTCAAACTGGTTTAACGGTCATGGCGTAGAGGAGCGGCGGCGGCCCTCTGAAGGCTGTCGTGGATAGCGCCGTATCCCTTGACTTTGCCGAAAGTTCATTGTAAACTTCCAGAAATTGATAGTGGCTCATGTACAGTACAAGTGCAAAGTGACCGGCACTTCCTCATTTTTCGAGGA
>CAZDMM010000716.1:972-4243 GCA_964505845.1 uncultured Caldilineaceae bacterium | reverse complement strand
CGTATTGCAGGCCAAACTGTTCCAGCACCAGCGACAGGCCAATCAGCAGCAGCAGCCAGGCGATAACATGGCCGGGCCGGCGAGAGATGATGAGGCTGCCGACCCAAGAAAACGATAACGAGGGCGGAAGTTCGGCCAGGGTGGAGATGATTTTTTCGGTTCCGCCCCCGTTCAACGCGACCAGCAGCACGACCAGCAGCGCCAGGGCCACGTTTATGGCGGTCAGCCAAAAAGCTCCTCTTTTTAGCCACTGCGGCCGCATTAGCTCAAAATCCTGTCTGGGCATATTTTCACTATAAATCAACCCGGTTCCTCCGGCAAGTTGGATAGCGGCTTCCACATTTCCATGCTGGTCATGCCGATAAAGAGAAGCCCGCCAATCAGGGCGACGATACCGCCGCTCAGCCCCAAACTCCCCGGTTGATCCGGCAGCGTCAGCGCGGCTGCGCCCTGATGAAGTAAGGCTAAGCCCAGCAGCGCCGCCAGGACTTGCCAGCCAGGCCGCCGGGTTGCGGCCAAAAATCCGGCCAAACTGAGCACCCCGACCAGGGCGGCCCCGGTAATCCAGTGGTTAGCCAGGGCGTGTTCGCCGCTGTCCACAAGCTGGAGCTGCAGCCACTGCCAGGCGGAGGGCAGCATCAGAGCAGTCGCCGCTAAAGCCAACCCCAGCAGCGGCCGGCTGAACGGCGCCGTCCGGCGAAAATCTACCAGGTTACGGAGAGCCGGATAGCAGGCCAGCGGAAGAGCCAGGAGAGTCCCTACCACCAGAGCGGCCGCGGGGTCAAAGGAAGCCAGGCTAACCAGGTACAGCAGGCTGCTCAGCGCCAAAAATTGGGCCAGCAGGGGCTGCTGGCGGGGTTTCCACAGGAGGGCCAGCAAGCTGCCGGCGATCATAATCCCCACCAACGCCCCAAACTGTGCGTCGTGCCATAAATGTATTTCTGGATGATGGATGCCCGGTTCGCTGGCCACCCACTGCCGCGCCCAAACCGCCGCCAGGCCATGCATAGCGCCAGCCGTGAGTAAGAGCAGGGCGGCCAACCCCACCGCCCCGGAAAAGACCAGCCGGCGCCAATCGAGGGATTTTGTTTGAGCGGGCATGACCGTACTCGCACCGCTGGTTGTTTCTTGGGTTGTCATTTTTAGCTCCTCTTAAGCCGGTTTGCCGGTGCGGACCGCATGGCCCAGCAGCGTAAACGCCAGCCAGGTATAGAGGCCAAAGAAAAGCACGCCGGCTTGTTCCCCGCCGATGATACTGACCCCAATCAACAAGGGTACAGCCAATCCGCAGGCCAGCGGGGCGAAGCGGCCCCAGCCGGAGAGGCGTTTTGCCCTCAACACGGCAATACCCACCACCAGCATAAAGGTGTGGCTGAGCGGCCAGGCCGTGTCTGTGATCTGGTACAGCAGGTTGTCCGGGCTGAGGTTTGGCAGCACGATACCGAACAGGGAAAAGGCAGCGGCGAGTGTTAACCCCAGCAGTTGCAGGCCGAGAATGATTTTCCCCGCTTTGCCCCGCCCGGCTGCATGCAGCATGCCCAGGCCGACCACGCTGCTGACCCACCCGCCCAGATAGAATAGTTCCAGAAAACCACCCAGGGGAGTATTGCCGGTGGCGTGAAAGCCGTGGGCCAGCCCTTCGATGAACAAAAACGGCGCGCCGAGCATGCCCAGTGTGCCCAGCAGACGGGGGGTGATCACACCTGTAGCTGCTTGCTGGGTTGTGTTGGTCATCATTTTGGTTGTCATTTTTTTCTCCTTGCGTTTGCTAAAAATTGATTGATGACCTCAGCTTAACATAGCCGGCGTCCCGCTGTCATGAGACAGTGTCCCGGCTTTGGCGGGAAATCTGTCCCGCCGGGCAAAATCAAACGGGTGGAGTTTTTGAAATTTTTGGGCGCAGCATGAGGCAGGATTGGGGGCATGCCGGTTCACCATGCAGGCACGAAGAAGAACCAGAAGGGTAAAACGTCCAAAGCCCGCTATCGCTCCCAATACTGGTTGGGGCTGATCGCCCGTCCAGGGGCAACCCAGCCGCTTAGGACCAACGGGTTCACGTAGGCGTTAATAGAAAGGGGATAGTTACAGCCCTGCAAAACCTGCGCAAGGCAATTCTATCGTGTAGTCGTTTGATTCCACTACCAAAACTGCGGCAGGTACTCCCGGTACGTTTCCAGGTAATCATCCAAAATCTGTTGAGCCACATCCAGGTCGGTCACAACCGGGTCCAGCAATAAGCATTGCAGGGCAGCCTGGCGGTCGCCGTTGACGGCGGCGTCTACGCCCAGTTGGGCCACGCTGATTTCGCGGCGGCACAGTGCGGCGATGGCTTCCGGCAGCGGGCCGACGCCCACGCCCAGCACGCCCGCCCCGGAGACCAGACCCGGAACTTCCACAATCGCACCCTGAGGCAGATTGGTGATGTAGCCCTGATTGGGCAGGTTGACGGCCAGGTGGTAATGGTTGCCTGCCCCGGCCATGGCCTCGATCAGCTCCAACGCGCCCTCGCTGTCGGCGTCGCGCAGGGTCTCTATGCCCAGCTCGCCTTCGCCCATGCGAGCAATATCGCCGTGGCCGGCGCGGCGCATTTGATCCCATAAATCCCACTCGTATAAACTCAGCTCATATTTTTCCCACGGCTTGGTCAGCGGGTCGCTGACCCAGGGCAGGTATTCGCACAGGTGCTCGTCGCCGGGGATGGGGAGCAGGTCAAACGCCTGATACACCCGGCGGGTGAGCGGCTCAAAGCCGGGATCAAGCGCCGCCCAACGTTGGGCAAAGAGGGGATAGAGGTCTTCGCCGGTTTGCTTGTCGCGCAGGTCAAGCAGCCAGGTAAAGTGGTTGAGGCCGGCAGCCTTGATGTCAAAGCGGGCCAGGGCTTGCTCGGCCATGCGGTGTGTGCCCGGAATAAAGGCGGGCGAGGCGTGGGTGCTGCGGAAACCCTCGGCCACCTCCAAGCCAAAATCCGGGGCCAGGGCCAGGCCGACCATGGCGTAACCGACATTGATTTGATGGCACAGGCCGGCCACCCGGATGTCGCTGTAGCGGGCAATGGCATCACAAATACGGATCATGGGGTTGGTAAAATTGATGAACCAGGCGTCGGGGCAGGCCAGTTCCATATCGCGCACAATTTGCATGACCGGGCCGATGTTGCGGGCGGCATGGGCAAAGCCGCCCGGCCCGCCGTTTTCGGCGTAGGGCTGGCGAACGCCGTATTTGAGCGGAATCTCGTAATCGGACTGCCACAATTTTTCACGCGGCGGGGCTT
>CAZDMM010000716.1:0-962 GCA_964505845.1 uncultured Caldilineaceae bacterium | reverse complement strand
TGGCGGAGACGACAAAGTCGGCGTCGTCGAGGGCGTCGGCGTGGTGGGTGTGGGTAGTAATACTCATCTCGGCCTGCCATTCGCGGTTCAGCCGGGCCGCCAGACGGCCGATCAAGGCCAGGGTCTCGGCATTGCGGTCTACCAGGGCCAGTTGGCTGCCCCGCAGGCGCTCGCTGCGCAGCAGAGCGGCGATGGTATTCAGGCCAAAAATGGCGCTGCCTGCGCCGATAATGACGATTTTAGTGGGGAGCATGGGTGTGTCCTTTCCAGTAGATTTAGGAGGGGAGTAGGGAGTAAGGGGTAGGGAGTAGGAAAAACCCCTACTTCTTACTTCTTACTCCCTACTCCTGGAATTGGGGTAAAAATTCTCGATGCACCGCCAGCATTTCGGCCAGAAGAGCTTCGGCCTGGGAAATGCTGGTAATGACCGGGTCGAGCAAGGGTCTTGATAAACGGGTTTAGCCGCCTGCCAGTTGGCCGGCTTGACCACCCGCAGGCAGATCAGCAGCGGCTGGCCGGGGTCGTTAAAGGCCAGTTCAGCCGGGGTTAATTCTTCGGCGGGCAGATTGAGCAAAAAAGCCATCCGGGTAAAAAGGTTGCCGCACACCTCCATGTGATAATCCGCTTCGGTCAGGGCCAGGCGGCGCAGCAGGTTGGCTACTTGCAGGGGGGTAAACATCCAGTACATGTACAGCGGCGCGCCGGTGCCCATGTCCAAGCCTCGATACAGATAATAGTCCACACAGGCAAAATTGACCAATAAGACGCCGCCCGGTTTGAGCAGGCGGATCGAGTGGTAAAGCGCCGCCTCAACATCATAGATGACCGGCATGCTGAACTGATTGATAAAGCAGTCGTAGGTATCGGCGGGCGCGTGATCGGCCCGGCTCAAGTTGGCCACAATAGCAACTTCCGGGCTGTGGGCCGAAATGTCAATAGCCTCGGCCTGGGTGAGGGCCGAG
>CAZDMM010000715.1:0-4244 GCA_964505845.1 uncultured Caldilineaceae bacterium | reverse complement strand
AGTTATACGGCAACAATATGGTTTTTGTCAATTTGATGAATGCGAATCTGTACCGGGCTAACTTAAAGGCGGCCACCCTGGTCTTTGCCAATTTGCGGCTGGCTAACCTGATTGAAGCAGACTTGAGCGACGCCAATTTAAGCGCAACCGATTTGCAGGGCGCCAACCTTAGCGGGGCCAACTTGGCCGCCGCCAAGTTATATGAAGCCAATTTACGTGAAACCAACCTCAGCGGGGCTAACCTGAGCCGGGCCAACTTGAGCGAGGCTGATTTAGGAGAGGCTAATTTGAGCCAGGCCGACTTGAGCGGCGCCGATTTGCGGGAAACCAATTTAGAAAGCGCCAATCTCCACCAGGCCCGGTATGATCAAACCACCCGCTGGGATGCCGAATTCAACCCGGCCGCCGCCGGCGCTGTTAAGAAAAAGCGCTGGGGATTATTTTAATGGAAGGTTGGAGGGCTGGAGGGTTGGAAGGTTTGCCTTCCTCCAATCCTCCAGCCTCCCATTTTTAAAATTTCTCCCAACTAAACTTAATCCTGGCCCGGCCGGTAAATTCTTGATACTCCACCGTGAGGGTATGCAGACCGGCCCCCAAACGCTGGAAAACGCCGTCCACCGTGCCCCCATCTTCCTTTTGCCCTTCGGCCACCAGCCAGCCATCCAGGTAAATTTTGGCCGCGTCGTTGTCGGCAATCTCGGCCAAAAAGCGATAATCACCCGATAAAAAGTAGAGGGTGCGCCGCCAGCGTACCGAAAAGTGATTTCCTTCCAACCGGGCAGCGGGCGAGCCTTGCCCCCAATCAAAATCAATGGCGCTGTCCTGTCGCACCAGAAAAGCCGGGTCTCGCAAATCCGGGTTGCTATAATATTCCCCAATCCAGTTATCTTCAACCACCGTTGTCTTTTCGGCCCACACTTTAATGCGCGCATAACCGCCCGACTCAAAATATTCTACTGTGACGGTGTGGAGGCCGGGTTTGATGTCGGCAAAAACGCCGGAGTGAACTTCGGGCCGCTCGGTGTTCCACTCGTCAATCACCAGCCAGCCGTCCACATACACCTTAACCCCATCATCCGCATCGGCAAAAAAGCGATAATCCCCGGCCTCGATAAAGTTGAATTGGCGGCTCCAGCGCACGGTGAAGTTGTCGGACGGAATGTCCGGAGCGGGACTATCTAAAATCCAGTTAAAATCCAGGTCAGGGTCCTGGCGCACCAGAGTGGGCGTACCGGCCAGGCTGGGGTTGGCGTAATACTCACCGCGCCAGTAATCCAGCGACAGGGCCGGAGTTGGCGTGGCCGTGGGGAGAGGGATGGGGGTGACGGTGGGAGTTAGGGTAGGTAGCCGGGTCGGGGCCGGAGTCGCCGTTGGGGTGGGGCTGGGAGAGGGGGTTGGGGTACGGCTGGGCAGAGCGTCACTTTGGCGGCTAAAGGCATAGACCGTGGCGGTGGGAGTGGCCGTTGGCATAGGAGTGGCCGTTACGGTTGAAACAGCAACAAATTTTAACGGGGTGGGAAACGGCGCTTGCGTTGAGGTGACCACTACCATAAGGGTTGGGGGCAGAGGGGTGGCGGCGGTGGGGGTACAGGCCGCTAAAAGCAGCCCCAGCCAGCCCAGTCCAACCCAAAGCGGCCAGGTCATAGTTTTGAGATGGACGGTCAATTGGACGGAATACATGCTTATTATACTCTTTAAACGGCCAAAAACTTCGTGGTAGAGCGGCGTCCCTATGCTGCCCGCTCTATCCTAGAAAATCCGCATCTGCCAGACACGCATAGACTGCGCTATCCTAGCCAGGCAAAACCTGGGGCGGTTAGTCCAAAAGTCCGTATGTTAAGGCTTGACAAGCAGGCATGGATTTGAGATAATGAAGGTAATCGCCATAGTTAGTTTATTGGCTTCTTAACAATTTTAATTGTGCGGCAATTTTTGGCAGAGACTCCTGCGCTTGCCGGGTGAATCTGCCAGAAAGGATGAAGCTATCCAGGGTAGGCGTTCCAAGTCCAAATCAAAACCATAGTTGATTTGGACTTTTTTTGTTGTTTGGCAGCCAATAATCCAGATGAGAGAGTGTATGGCTTGTCAGCGATTCATTGTAATGAAGTATGTTTAGAAGGAGGTTTGTATGAAAAAAATTGCTTTGATCATAGCCGTGTTAGTTTTGCTTCAGGTTGTTTTTGTAACCACTGCCCTGGCCGACGGCCCCTATCATGGGGGTGGGGGATATGGCTATGGGTACAACTATCACGGCTACCAAAATTACCATAACTCATATAACTGGTGGTATAAAAACTATCCCCGCCATTACCCCAACTACTCCTACAACAATTATCGTTGGAATCAATACCCATATCGCTACAACTATGGGGCCTGGTATGGCTGCAATCCTTGCTGCCGGCCTACTTACTACGGCTACCAGCGTACCCACTATTGGTATTGATAAGCATGTTATAACCTTAGCCTACACTCTCAACTGTTGATTATTTTTGCAGGCCACGCACTCCGCGTGGCTTTTTATTTGGGAAACATGGCGCTGATGCTCTCGCGGTAGTGAATACGCCGGATGGCTTCTCCAAAGATTGGGGCGACCGAGACAATTTCAATTTTGTTGGAAAATTGTACCGGCTGGTTTTCAACCGTATCGGTAATAATCAACTTTTCGATGGGACTGGCTTCGATGCGTTCAATGGAGCCCTGGGTAAGCAGGCCGTGGCTGACCATTGCATACACCTGCCGCGCTCCACGCTGCATCAGCTTAACCGAGACCTCAACCAGCGTTCCAGCGGAAATGGTAAAATCATCCACCACCACCGCCGTTTTGCCGGCTACGTCCCCAATAATTTCTAAGATTTCTGGATTCTCATCGTGACCGGTTCGCTCTTTGTTGGCAATGGCAATGGAGGTACCCAGGTAAGAGGCATATTTGTGGGCCTGTTTGGCAAAGCCTGTATCCGGCGAAACCACGATCATGTTCTCAAGCCCTTTTTGGCGGATGTGCTCGCCCAGGGCTGGCAAGGCGTATAGATTGTCTACCGGGATGCGGAAGAAGCCCTGGGTTTGGGGAGAGTGTAAATCCATCGTCACCACCCGGTCGGCTCCGGCCACCTCGATGGCATCGGCGCACACGCGGGCGCGGATGGAGACGCGCGGCTCATCTTTTTTGTCGCCTTTGCCATAACTAAAGTAGGGAATAATTACCGTGACTGAGGCCACGCTGGCCCGCTTAAAGGCGTCAATCCAAAACAGCAGCTCCATAAAATTGTCGTTGGTAGGGAAAACCGTGGACTGTACCAGGTAAACCCGCTGCCCGCGCACATTTTCCAGGATGCGGACAAAAGTGTTTCCTTCGGAGAAGCGCAGGGTTTCATTGTGCCCCGGCCTAATCCCCAGGTATTCACAGATGCGGCGGGTTAAACGAGGGCTGCCGCTCCCCGCAAAAACCATCATGGGATCGTCATTCATCTTCACCCGCTCCCAGCAGTATTTTATCTACGTAAAACAGTTGCTTACTCTACACAGTTATAGTATGATTTGATTTATAATACAAATCGTTTAGCAAAGCCTGGCAAACCGGCCCAAAGCCGCCAGGTTTTGGCAATGTACCCCATAGTAGCGGCGGCTCCCCCTGCTGCCGTTATACAGGCATAGAAGCCTGCTCTGCTGCAAAATTGAATTTACTGAATATACCAATCATAGAGGAAACACAATATGGCTGATGACTTCGACATTACCGCACTATCCCTGGAAGAACTCTACCAGCAAATGGGTGATGACCTGTACGATGGTTATCAAGAGGAGGTGGTAGAAGGCGTAGAAGAGGCGCTGCGGCGGGGGATTACCCCTTACCAGGTACTTACCGATGGTCTGGTGGCCGGTATGGATATTGTGGGCCGGGATTTCCGCGATGGTATCCTGTTTGTGCCCGAAGTGCTTATGGCGGCCAACGCCATGAAGGCCGGCATGGCGGTGCTGCGTCCCCTGCTGGCCGAAACCGGCGCGCCCATTATCGGCAAAATGGTCATCGGCACGGTTAAGGGCGACATCCACGACATTGGCAAAAACCTGGTCGCCATGATGATGGAAGGAGCCGGTTTTGAGGTGATCAACCTGGGTATCAACAACGACGCCGACAAATTTTTGGCTGCTTACTACGAGCACAAACCTGAAATTATCGGCATGTCGGCCCTGCTCACAACCACCATGCCTTATATGAAGGTGGTGATTGACCGGTTTAAAGCGGA
>CAZDMM010000714.1:0-4250 GCA_964505845.1 uncultured Caldilineaceae bacterium | reverse complement strand
GGCCTCGGCGGGATCAACCTCGATCCATTTCGCATTCGGCCCCATCGTCTGTTCGCGGTGGATGCGGAAACCCACTTGCTCGACCCAGAAGGACACGGCTTGATCCTGGTCGTCCACGTACACCGCGGCGGTGGCAATCTTGGTTATCATGGTCATTACTCCTTCGACCTTGAGATAAACGATCCCTGCCGACCGCCTATAAGTAATTCTCCCGGATACTATGCAGATGGTGTAATTCGTGGCCGGCAATGTGGTACGCGGCGGCTCGAACACTCATCAAATGCCCATTCGCTACTGCGGCTCGGGTCAGCGCCTTATCTGCCAGGCTATTGAAAAAAGTGATTGTCGCCTGCCGCACCGCCGTATATTCAGCCAAAATTTCCTCCAGGTCGCGCTCATTGGCCCCGGAATAGATGACATAGTCATCCTGCTCGAAGCCGGGCAACTCGGTGGTATCGTTCCTGGCAAAACGCAGAGCCCGGTAACAATAAATCCGTTCATCGTCAATAATGTGGCCGAGGATTTCTTTGATGGTCCACTCCCCCTCAGCCCAACGAACCGTGAGTTTTTCGGCGGGAAAGGAATGGATGAAATCAATCATAGGTTTCAGGTTATCCTGCAAATGCTGTAAGACCAGACCATCATCAGGCAATAAGCCAATATACATGATGGCATAGGGCGCATATTCGCCTGCTTCCGGTTTTGGAATTAGTTTCATCGTTACCCCCTCTCGTATATGGTAAATGCCTATGATAAACCCCAACTTCAGCCGACTTCGCCGACGCTGAACCGGTGACGCGTTAGCCCCTACCACACAGCGGTAGGATCAAAGATCGGGGGTAATCTTTGCCAATGCTTCCTGCGAAGTCATGACCGGAAAGACTTCAAAGTCAACCAGGTCGCTCCACTGGGCTAGCCACTCCTCCAGCAAGGTGCGGTCATCGGTTTCCATCAGCTGAAAACATCGCTGTAGATTTTCTTCAACCCAGCTCGTCACATAGGTTAATCCTTCCGGGGCCAGCCGTCCCTTCTCTCGGAAGCGGCGATAAATAGGTCGGGCATCGCCATTTTTGAAGTGTTCAACCACCATGTAGACCATATTTTACTGTCACCCTCATAACCTTCGTAGAAAGTTTGGTCACCCAATGCCCATCAGACCGGCGTACTTCCATGATGTCTTGACTTGGAAACCGTCCCTCCATGTCAGCCGGCAATTCCAACTGGGCTCGCCTGGAACCCGCGAGCCGACGACAGCTTGGCCGGACACACGACACGCGGAGTAGGCGGATCTCTACTTTATGCTTTGGCGAGCAGTTAAGGGTTACTCAGCCTTGTTTACTTTCGTCCAAATCCGCAACGGCCCCAAGTCTTCAAAGCCTTCAGCCTGCATTTCGGCCAGGTCGCGTCCCGCCTCGTAGCCCACCAGGGGCAAACCCGGAAAGGCGTCGCTCACCTGCGCCAGGCAGCCGGCTCGGAAGCGTTCTCCCGCACTGTCAGGGACAAATACATTCGATACCCCGACCACCTCCCCGGTGCAATTCGCGATGGTCCCGGCGATAATCCGTTGATCCTGATAGGCCGCGATAATAGCAATATTTTCATCGGTTAGCAGCGCAGGTAGAAAGAGACGCGCCTGGTTTGGGTTCATCGCGTTAGCAGGCTCACCATCCCAGGCTCTTTCCCAAGCGGCCAGGTCAGCCGCTCCCGTGACCCTGCCCCACTGCACCCCAGAAAGTTCGCCGTCCGGTCTTGGCGGCGCTGCTCCACGCCAGATCCACTCGGCTTCGAACAAGATCCGAAATCCTAATGCGGTCAGGTCGAGCGCAGCATAGCTGTCCTTGATCCCCCATTCGCCCGGAATTCCCCCTTCAATCAACTTACGTGGGTAGCTCATTTGTATACCGGTCCCCCGATGTTTGGTCAAGGTGATTGCGTTCGGATAGAAGGGCGGTGTCTCGTGCCGGTTGAGCCACATTCCCTTCAGAAATTCGCCCGGTTTACCGTGGGCGCAGCAGATCGTGTCACACCACAGGGCGTTGTTATATATCGCTTGTTCCAGGCGCTGGTCTTTCATCGGGCAGACCTTCGCTCAGTTCAACACTTGACGCGCCGGGTTAGAGATCCGGCGCCGGCAAGCCATGCTGACCCAGAGTCAGCCCAATTTCGCCGCCATGGTGCAGGTCGTGTTCAATCAAGTGCCAGATCACCCACGGCCGGGTGATGCTCGCCGGCTCGTCTGGCGCTTCGCCCGGATAACTCTGCTGCCAGTCAGCAGGAGTCCAACGATTAATGGCCTCGTGCATACCCTGCCAAGTGGTTTCCAGACCCTCAATTAACTCAGTCGCACTGCGGGTTGGCATCCCCTGGCGATCCCAGGTCCCCAGCGCCGCGAAAGTTTCGCCTCCTTCACCCATCAATTGATAGAACCAGCGCGCCCGTGCGCCGATGATGTGCGTCACGATCTCCCCAATCGAGCGCAAGTGCGGCGCCGCCCGCAGCGCTAACTGATCGAGCGAGAGGGGTTGTAAGGCTGTGATTAGAAGGCTTTGATAGTTATGCCAGCCCGCGTAGATCGTGGGCAGCGGTGATTGCTGTTCAGCTTCTAATGTTTCGGTCATAGGTTTTCTCCTTATCTCGTCATAAACTCGGGCCCGGATGTCGCTACGTCTGGCAGTGCAGAACCAGGATTATTCAACTTGATGGATAAAGCCTAACTCAGCAGCCAGCTCATAGTATCGCCTTGCTTCGGCCAAATTGCCGAGGGTTTCGTAAGCGTGTCCCAGATTCAAGTAGAGCGATGGATAGAAGCTGCGAACCCGTTCGTCTCCCACCGCATCGGCCCGAACCAACGCCTCCTGGTTCCAGTGAAGCCTATCCTGAGAGTCCTCCTGGTGGCGGGCCACATAATGCGCCGCTATGCACGCCTCGTAGTCATCCCCGACGGCTGCCCAGGCCTGCATATAGAGGGTGCGAGCAGTCTCAATTCGACCTTCGAATTCAGCCTGTGTGCCTTCGACGCACAGTTTTACCACCGGACTATTGAGATCCATGCTACTTTTCTCCTCAATTAATAATAGCACCGGTGACTTCCGCCAGGAGGATGTTTAGGATTTCTCCCCGACCACCTTTACTCAGGGAGGCGGTCCTCAATCTCCCACAGATGATCGAGGACATGCCAGGCCACCCGGCGGACGAAGTAGCGCGGCGTCCAGATGACGCCACCGCGCGGTCCATGCGCAGATAACTCGCCGTGCGTTGCCACTGCCAGCGCTTCTAGCACCGCCTGCCGGGTCCGACCGAGTTCTTCGTCCAGGTCCTCTGCTTCACCCGGCTTAAACTTCCAGGCCAGCCGGGCCAGATAGCTCGCCTCGGCCCCCAGCACGTGCCGGACGATTCCGGCCAGGTCTCGACCCCCGCCGCGGGGTCCTTTACGCAGTTCCTTCCCTGAGACCGCGCGCACCGCTGTGTCGAACGCCTGCCAGTGCGCCTGCAGTAGTGTCTGCAAGCGCCGCAACTCGGCCTCATCCACCAGCTTCGTGTCACTCGACGGGGCAATATCCGGCGCGCCGAAATCGGTCGTGGTGCTGCCCTCCAACCGCTCGACCACAGCGAACTCAGAAACAGCGGCGGGGGGTTGGAACTTGATCTGGGCTGCCTGGAGAATATGGGCGTAGCGCGGCCCATAGTCGAAGAGGGCTTGCAGCGCCGCGGCTTCATCGCGCCCAACCCGGCACCAGCCCGGCCAGTCCGTCGCGCCGGCGAAGGTTCGTTTCTTTCCGATCTCAAGGTACACCTCAATCTTATTCGAAGATTGTGCCATCCACTGCTTCTCTACTTCGATCCTGTCAGTACTTCCCTGGTTCACAATTATTCATCGGAATGAACTGCCGGCAAGAATGACAAGCTAATCGGGGTCGCGACCACAAAAGTAAAAAAACGTACTCTAAGCCAAAAAACGCTCTAATTCACCGTTTTTGCACGTGTTTTTGTCAAGATGAAATCTTAAAATTCATAACAAAAGTCATAAAACCACCAATTTGAGATAGAATTTACCCTTTTTATAGGGCCTAAATCCTTAGAGTACAAAAAGTGGTATTTGTGGTCGTGAGGCCTACTGAAGCCAATTTTGAGCTTCAAAGGTTTGGTTATTACCGTTAGACCCTAATTCGGCTTAATCTCACCTCTGTTCTGCTTTATCTTGATTTATTTTTCCGGAGTTTTTACACGGTCTGGCGATTTGTTAGACTTCC
>CAZDMM010000713.1:0-4261 GCA_964505845.1 uncultured Caldilineaceae bacterium | reverse complement strand
ACTTAAGGCTGCTTCCTTCCGGACCTGACCTGGTTCGCAGGCTCCTGCCGCGCAGGACCCAACCTTTGACACTACCCGGTTGCCCTCGCTCTGAGCGATAAACAGTAGGTTAGTAGTCAGTAGTCAGACAATTTTTCTGGCTACTGACTACTGACTACTATTGTACTAATAAAGGCGGAGAGGGAGGGATTCGAACCCTCGAGGCTGTTACACCTACGCGATTTCCAATCGCGCGCACTAGACCAGCTATGCGACCTCTCCTGATATCATTAATTATTGACCATTGACCATTGATTATTGACTGTTAGTAATGGTCAATGGTTAACTGTCAATAGTCAACTGTTAATTTTAAGGCGGGGAGGGTGGGATTCGAACCCACGGTAGACCGGAGCCTACAGCGGTTTTCGAGACCGCCCCATTCGACCACTCTGGCACCTCCCCAGGTTAATCGTGAATTGTGAATGCTCAGGTGACTGGCACTTGACTCCTCTGGCAAGCTGATGGAAACCTGCCAAATTTATTGTTAACCAAGTGCCAGTCACCCGGGTTTCTACAACGACAAAAAATTATAGCACGGCGTAAAGGAAGGGGCAAAAGTGTTACAGGTGTGTTTCAGTTGAGCCAAAAATCCAAATATCGTAAAACGTAAAGCGTATAACGTAATGCTAGACCGACCAAAATCGTTACGTTTTACGTTTTATAGCGACATCATTTGCCCTGAGATTAAACTCTCCCCGGTATCACCGCTTCTCCAGGGGCGCAAAGCTGGCCGCCAGCTTTTTGATGCCCTGGTTGGGGAAGGCGATTTGCAAATATTCTTCGCCGCCTTCGGTTTCTATTTTTATGATGGTGCCATCGCCAAATTTGCTGTGGTACACCCGGTCGCCGGGTTTGTAGCCGGCCGAGGCTTTGGGCGGCGCTTTGACCGGGCCGGGGCGGTTCCACTGGCTGCTGAGACTCTGCGCGGCGCGGGGCAAGGTCACGCTTGAGCCGCCCCGTTTGCGGGCGTCGGCGTTATCCAGCAGCTCTGGGGGGATGTCGCCCAAAAAGCGGGAAGGGATGGTTGGCTCTTCAAAGCCGTAGTTAGCCCGCCGAAAGGCGCGGGTGAGGTAAAGCATATCCTTGGCCCGGGTGATGCCCACGTAAGCCAGGCGGCGCTCCTCTTCCATCTGTTCGGCGTCGCCGGCGCTGCGGCTGTGCGGAAATAGACCCTCTTCCATGCCGATGATGAAGACCACCGGAAACTCCAGCCCTTTGGCCGTGTGCAGCGTCAGCAGCGACACCCGCTCATTACCCTCGCTCAGAGCATCCACATCCGAGACCAGGGCCACCCGTTCCAAAAACAGGGGTAGCGACTCGCTGGCTTCCAGGTCGCCAAATTCGGTGGTGACGCGGCGCAACTCCTCCAGGTTTTCCCAGCGGTCGTCGCCTTCCGGGGTGTTATCTTTGACAAAGTTTTTGTAGCCGCTGCGGGCCAGGGTTAGCTCGTAGAGTTCGGTCAGGGAGAGTTTGTTTTTGGCGCCGATGAGCATCGTCAGGAGTTGTCCAAATTCAGCCAGGGCCTTGCGGGCTTTGCCGCGGAAGGGGGGAGATTGGAGATTGGAGATTGGAGATTGGATGCCGTCTGTCTGGCTGACTTCTTCATCGGCGACAAGCTGTTGCAGGGCTTGCCAGGGGGTGACGCCCAGGGTGAGGGCATATTGGAATAGATCGGTGACGGTTTTAGCGCCGATGGCGCGGGGCGGCACATTGATGATGCGGTCCAGGCTGACGCTGTCTTCCGGGTTGTGCAATAAGCGCAGGTAGGCCAGGGCGTCTTTGATCTCTTTGCGCTGGTAAAAGCTGGTGCCGCGCACCAGCACGTAGGGTACGTGGTTGGCGATAAAAACTTCTTCCGGCACGCGGCTTTGGGCGTTGGTGCGATACATCACGGCGATGTCGCCCAACGACAGCCGCCGCTCCCGCTGCAGGCGGCGAATCTCCTCGACCACAAAATTGGCCTCTTCCCGCTCGTTGTAAGCCTCCACAACCCGGATTTTAACCCCCTGGCCGCGCTCGGTAAAGAGGTCATTATCAATCCGGTTTTTGTTTTTGCGGATAACCTGCTTGGCCGCCTTGAGAATGGTATCGGTGGAGCGGTAGTTTTGAGAGAGGCGGATGAGCTTGTGGTCGGGGAAATCCTCGCGAAAGCGCAGCACGTTGCGATAGTCCGCCCCGCGCCAGGAATACACGCCCTGGTCCAAATCGCCCACCACAAAGATGTTGCGATGGCCGCCGGCCAGGATTTTGGTCAGCTCGTACTGCACCATGTTGGTATCTTGAAATTCATCCACCATCACGTGGATGTACTGCTGCTGGTACTTGGTGCGCACCGTTTCATTACCCCGAAACAGTTGCAGCGTGACCAGTAGCAAATCGTCAAAATCCAGGGCGTTGTTCTCGATGAGGATTTTTTGGTAACGCTCGTACACCCGGCCCATAATCTCTTCTTGATAGGTGCGGCGGGGGAACTTGTCAACGCCGATCATCTCGTTTTTGGCTTTGGAGATGGCGTGGTGGATAGAGGCCGGTTTCCAGGCTTTTTCGTCCAAATCCAGGTCACGGATGGCCCGCTTGACCACTGATTGCTGGTCGTCGGTATCATAAATGACAAAGTTGCGGTCGTAGTGACCCAGGGTTTGGATGTCTTGCCGCAGCCAGCGGGCGCACAGAGCGTGAAAGGTGCCGACGCTCAGGCTGGCTACCTGGTTGGGGGTGAGCATCTCTTCCAGCCGACTCTTCATCTCGCGGGCGGCTTTGTTGGTGAAGGTGACGGCCACAATATTCCAGGGGGCGATGCCGCCGGCCCGGATGAGATAGGCGATACGCTGGGTCAGCGCCCGTGTTTTGCCGGAACCCGGCCCGGCCAGGGCCAGCACCGGCCCGCTGATGGTGGTGACCGCTTCCTGCTGGGCAGGGTTCAAGTCGGCCAGATAATCCATGATCGTACTCCAATCTTGAGTGTGCGAAGAAGCATTGTACCACGAAGCCGGGAGGAATGGAAGAATGGAGGGATGCGCTCTGCGTGCCTTCGGCAAGGTTGGAGGGATGGAGGGTTGGAAGATTGGAAGTTGGAGGGTTGGAAGAATGGAGCGGCGGCGGAGCGGAAGGAGGCAAGGCTGGAGGAACAGAACTGAATGGAGTGCAGAGCTTGCTCTGCCGTGAGGAAAGATTGGTGAATAACGGGGCGACTTTCAAATTGTAATTAGCCTTTACTCAGGCTAAAATAACGGCAAATTCAGCAGGAGTGTGGCAATGAGTGTACAAATGCTTGAACACGTCGAAGCTGCTGTGCAGGCTCAACCAGCCAAAGGGCAAGCACGGCCCCCCTTTGACCCCGGTGACCGGCTCTCGCGGGCCGAGTTTGAGCGGCGCTATCATCTTTATCCAGAAATCAAAAAGGCAGAACTCATTGAAGGAGTTGTGTATATGCCTTCACCGATCCGATTTGAGCAACACGGTAGTCCGCATTTTTTAATTATCACCTGGTTAGGAGTTTATCAGGCCAATACCCCAAATGTTAGAGGGGGCGATAATGCTACGGTTCGCCTGGATTTGGAAAATGAAGTCCAGCCGGATGCCTTGCTGCGTCTGGAAGAAACGGCGGGGGGGCGGTCAAGGGTGACGGTGGATGACTACCTGGAAGGGCCGCCGGAACTCATGGTTGAGATTGCCGCCAGCAGCGCCAGCTACGATTTGCACGACAAACGCCGGGTTTACGCCCGCAGTGGGGTGTTAGAGTATCTGGTTATTCAAATGTATGAACAGCGGGTGGACTGGTGGACCTTGAAAGAGGGGGTGTATCAACCGCTCCAGCCTGATGAGCGCGGCGTCCTGCGCAGCGAGGTCTTTCCAGGGCTATGGCTGCAACCGGCAGCTCTTTGGTCGGCTGATTTGGCGGCCATGTTAGCGGTGTTGCAAGAGGGGTTGAACGTTGAACGTTCTAACGATTAACGGAGAGAGTTATGTCTGATGAACAAAAAGCCAAAGTGCAGGCCCAATTCGGCCCGGCCAGCGAAAGCTACGCCAGCAGCGAGGTGCATGCCAAAGGGGAAAGCCTGGCCTTATTGGTGGAACTGACCCGGCCCCAGCCAGATTGGCTGGCTCTCGATGTCGCTACCGGCGCAGGCCACACCGCCCTGGCCTTTGCTCCCCACGTGGCGCGGGTCATCGCCACCGATTTGACCCCGGAGATGCTGCACAAAACGGCGGAGTTGGCCGG
>CAZDMM010000712.1:3191-4265 GCA_964505845.1 uncultured Caldilineaceae bacterium | reverse complement strand
AGCCTGCCGCCTCAGTTAGGGCAGTTATCAAAGCTGCAAAGCCTTGTTCTCTATTTTAATGAGTTGAGCGGCGCTATTCCGGCCGAGTTGGGCCGCCTCTCCAATTTAGAGTCGCTGGTTTTGAACGACAATCAATTGAGCGGCCTTATCCCCCTGGAATTGGGCCGGCTCTCCAGCCTAAAAGACCTTGACCTGGAAAATAACCTTTTAAGCGGCCCCATTCCCGCCGAGCTAGGCCAACTGGCTAACCTGGAAAGCCTCAACTTAAACAGCAATGAGTTGAGCGGGCCGATTCCGGCAGCGCTGGGTAATTTAACCCGGCTGCGGGGACTTTTTCTGGCCGGAAATCGCCTCAGCGGCAGCATTCCGCCAGAGTTGGGCCAACTGCCCGATTTGTGGATGTTCAATGTCAGGGAGAACCAGTTGAGCGGCCCGTTGCCCGGCAAGCTGGCCGACCTGCCCAGTTCGGGCTACGATTTCTTCAAGTGGTGGAAGGATAAAGAATCAACCCAGCAGACAAAGTAACGCTGTTTGATCTTTAGAAGCAACTCTGATTTCTGGAAGGCTGGAGGGTTGAAAGATTGGAAAAAGAGGAATTATGCAACCTCCAAGCTTCCAGCCTTCCAGCCAACGATAATTTGTGATTATTTTGATGACTGGTACGCCCAATCCAACACCTGCATGGTATGGTAAACCGGCAGGGGCTTGTCGAGATGCGCCTGAATTTGGGTCATACAGCCGATGTTGCCGGTAGCCACCGCCTCGGCCCCGGTTTTAAGAATATTGCGGCCTTTGCGCTGGCCTAACTCGTGGGCCAGGGTGGGCTGTTCCAGGTTGTAGGTTCCCGCCGAGCCGCAGCACATGTCCCCGTCGGGAATCTCCACCAGGGTTACATTGGGAATACTTTTGAGCAGCTTGCGTGGGCTGGCCTGAATTCCCTGGGCATGCGCCAGGTGGCAGGCATCGTGATAGGCCAGTTTAAGCGGTTTGGGCAGAGCGCCCGGCGTTTTGAAGCCCAGCTTGTCCAAAAAGGCGCTGACATCCTCCACCCGCCTGGCAAACTCGGCCGCTTTT
>CAZDMM010000712.1:0-3181 GCA_964505845.1 uncultured Caldilineaceae bacterium | reverse complement strand
CCTCTGGCTGACCTTTGAACAGCAGGCCGTACTCCTTCATCCCGGAACCGCACCCGGCGGCGTTGGTCAGGATAGCATCCACCCCCTTGGGAAACGTATTTAAATTATGCCGGGCCAAAGCTCTGGCCTGTACCCCTGCCCCGGTGTGCATCGAAAGCGCTCCACAGCAGCCCTGATGTTTGGGAATAATCGTTTCGACCCCGTTTTCGGCCAGAACCCGCAACGTGGCCCAGTTGATTTGCGGCCCAAGCACCTGCTGCACGCAGCCGGCCAGCAGCGCCACCCGCGCCCGGCGAGGCCCTCTGGCCGGGTAGACCTCCGGTAGAGGTGGGGTTTTGGGCAGTTTCGCCGGCAGCAGGTTAAGCATAGCGCCCAGCTTGCCCGGCAGCAGCCCCCGGAAAGGCGCGGCCAGTTTGCCCAGCGTCACCGCCAGCCGGAAACTCCACGGAAAGGGCAGAGTTTGCAGCACCAGCAGCCGCGAGGCTCGATCAATAGGCGGGTGGCTGCGGCGCTCCTCGGCCAGGGCGCGGAAGGGGATCAGCAGTTCGCCATAGGGCACGCCGGAGGGACAGGCCGGCACACAGGCTTGACAGCCCAGGCAGCGGTCAATGTAGGGCAGGGCCGTTTCTTGGGGCAGCTTACCTTCCAGCACTTCCTTCATCAAAAAGATGCGCCCGCGCGGCGAGTCCATCTCCTCGCCCAGCACTTTGTAGGTGGGACACACGGGCAGGCAAAAGCCGCAGTGAACACAGCTAGAAACTGCGTGAGCCATAGCCGCCCCCTGCGGGCCGAGTTTTTCAACGGGAATATCGTGGAGCATTGATAAAGTTCCTCCGTATCATATCTCCAAAAACCGTCCTCCTGGATCCAACGCCTGCTTCAACCGCCGGGCAAACGGCGCGCCGGGGTTGACCCCCAACCGGGCCGCTCCCGCCGGGCCAAGCACCACCAGGCCGGACAAATCCATGTCAGTCAACAAAGTGTCTAGCTTGCCCCGCCACACTTCCCCGGAGCCGGTTGGGCAGGCCAGCCAGAGCACGTTGCCCCCGGCGCTGTAACGCCGCCGCGCCTCAAAGCCTTTCAGCCTGGTTTCCAGGCCGGTGATGCGCTTGGGGGTGAGCGGTATTTTGACCAGCGCCCAATCCTGAGGAAGCCAGGCAAACTCCTTGACCTCCTGCCACAGCTTCTCTTCCGCCGCCCCTTCCAGAATGGCGGCCTCGGTAGCGCCGCCTTTGGGGGTCAGCAAAAATTCGCGCAGCCGCTCGATGCGGGCCGGCATCGCCTCGGCCAGGCCGCCCAGCCGCACCCACAAACTCCACTTGTTCCCTCCGGCAGGTTCCAAATCCAGCCCATACAATTCCAGAGCGCTGGTTGTCAGGCGATAAATATCGGTCAGGGCTACTTCCAGGTGGGGATAGGTTAATTGCAGGCCGGCGTAACTGGCCGGGCCGGGAAAAACTTTGAAGGTCAGCTCGACCAGCGCCCCCAGCCGCCCCAGGCTGCCCACCATGAGTTTGGGCAAATCAAAACCGGCCGCATTTTTGACCACCTTGCCGCCGCCGCGCACCAATTGGCCCTGGCCGTCCACAAACTGCACCCCGATCAAAAAATCTCGCACCCCGCCGTAACGCTGCCGGCCGGGGCCGCTCAGGCCCGCCGCCACCGTGCCGCCCAGGGTGGCCCCTTTTTGGGCCAGGAGGGGGTCAAACGGGAGATGCTGGCCATGCTGGGCCAACAATTTTTCAACCTGGGCCACCGGGGTACCGGCCAGGGCGGTAAAGGTGAACTCCTGCGGTTGGTACTCCAGTACCCCGCTCAGGCCGGCCATGTCGAGGCTGGGGACAGCCTCCGGCGGAGTCGAAAGCGCGCTTTTGCTGCCGCCGCCGCGTGGAAGCAACCGGGGGTGACGGCGTACCATCTCCTGAACTTCTTCGGCGCGGGTGGGTTGCAGATTCATTCGCGGGAAATCCTCCCTTCGCGTTCCAGGGGATGGGGGCCGCGCATTTTTAGGGCTGGAGCTTGGCCTTCCACCAATTTTTTGCCCCGGTTAGCAATCCCCTGCGGGTCAATGGCCTGACGGATAGAGCGCATGACCCCCATATCTGTTTCATTGAACATGTGGGGCAGATAGTCGCGCTTTTCCATGCCGATGCCGTGCTCACCGGTAATGGAGCCGCCCATGCTGATGCACAATTTGAGAATTTCACCGGCCAGGGCCTCGGCCCGCTCCAGCGCGCCTGCTTCCCGGCCATTGTAGAGAATCAGCGGGTGCAGGTTGCCATCGCCGGCGTGAAAAACGTTGGCCACCCGGATGTTGTAAAGTTGGCTGAGACGCTCGATCTCTTGCAGGGCGTCGCCTAATTTGGTGCGCGGCACCACCCCGTCATTCACAATATAATCCGGGCTGAGCCGCCCGACGGCCGAAAAGGCGCTCTTGCGCCCTTTCCAGATGCGCAGCCGCTCGGCCTCATCCTGGGCTACCCGGATCTCATAGGCCCCGGATTCCTGGATGACCTCTTTCAGCCTGGCAAATTCCGCTTCCACATGCGTGGCTTCGCCCTCCAATTCCACAATGAGCAAGGCTTTAGCCTCGCGTGGATAGCCGGCTTTGACCGCCGCCTCGGCCGCCTCAATGGCCAGGCGGTCCATTATTTCTATTGCGCCCGGTAGCAGCCCGGAGGCCACCACCATGGCGACTGCGTTGCCGGCCTGTCCCAGGCTGTCATAAGCGGCCAGTACGGTGCGGTAAAGCTCCGGCTTGGGCAGCAGGCGCAGGGTAATTTCCAGGGCGACGCCAAACAGCCCTTCGGAGCCGACAAACATGCCCACCAAATCCGGCCCGACTCCTTCCAGGCTCTCGCTGCCAAACTGCACCACCTCGCCATCGGGCAGCACAACTTTGAGACTCAGGATGTGGTTGCTGGTCATGCCATATTTGAGGCAGTGCGCCCCGCCGGAGTTGAAGGCCACGTTGCCGCCGATGGTGCAGATAGATTGGCTGGAAGGATCGGGAGCGTAATAAAGGCCGTAGGGGGCAGCCGCTTTGGAAACATCCAGGTTGATAACGCCCGGCTCAACAACGGCCAGGCGCTCCTGCGGGTCAAGCCGCACAATGCGGTTGAGCCGGTTCAGCCCGATAACCAGGCCATCTTCAATAGGCAGCGAGCCGCCGGAGAGGCTG
>CAZDMM010000711.1:0-4283 GCA_964505845.1 uncultured Caldilineaceae bacterium | reverse complement strand
AAGCTACCGCCACTCGGCTGGCGGCTCATCTGGAGCGCTGCCCTCATTGCCAGGCTGAACTGGCCCGGCTGACTGACTTTCTGGCCGAAGATGCATCACTGACTGCTCCTACCGCGCCCGGTGAAGAGACCTCCTGGCAGCAGGGAAACGGATTTAGGTGGCGACAGCTCAAAGAAACAGGGCAGCTTGTCATTCAGATCATCGGTGAGGTGTTAGATAGGGCCGGTCGCTATGTGAGCCAGTCGCCGCCCCAGCTAGCAGATCAATTAGCCTATGGCGGCTTAAGGTCAGAGAGCCTGGCTCAACCTTTGGGACAATTGGCGCTGACTGAAGGAGTTGAAAATTTAGAGGTCATTATTACGGTAGAGAGTATGCCGCGTCAGGCTGACTACTGCGCCATCACCGTCCAGGTTAATATTCCCAGCCGGGGCGGCTGGCCGAATCTGGCCGGGACAGAGGTGACTTTGAAACAGAATGAGGTAAATTTGGCTTCCGGCGCTACCGACGCCTTTGGCCAAACCATCTTCGAGGGCATCCCGACCGCTGACTTCAGCCAACTCTCGTTCGAACTTCTCCCGGCCGGGGCAAAAGGCGAGACGCAGGTATAAAATTCGATACCCCGCCTGTCCCTTATGATCCGTGTGCCCCAATAAGAATAAAGCCCGCCCAGTAATAAGGGTCAGCAAAAAGTCGTTGGCCGGTCTGATCGCTGAAATGTTTAACTTGGAGTTGCGCCTGCTTGAGGGCTTGGGCAAAACCTACCCCAGCTTCAATTTCTTGATAGAAATATTCCATCAAGAGCCGGGTGGGGCGATCATTCACACGCCACAGGGTCGCCACCAGAGCAGGCGCTCCGGCATAGCTAAAAGCTCGCATAAAGCCGATTAATTCATCGCCGCGCCGCACCCGGCTCAGGCCACTTTCACAGGCGCTCAAGGTAACCAGATTGCACTGCAAGCGCAACGACTCCAGGACTTCTAAAGCGGTTAGCATTTCGTTCGACCCTAACCTCAAGAAAGAAGCCATGGGAGTCTCCGGGTCAAATTCACCGTGGCAGGCCAGGTGCAGCAAGCGATAAGAGGCGGCCTGCTGATAGAGGCCGGCTTTTTTGGGCGCGGTTCCCACCAATGCCCGGCCTTTAGTTAACTGAGCAATACGTTCCGCCTCGGCTTCGGCCAGATGCAGCGCCGCCGCGCCCTCACCGTTGTACCCCAGGGCCAGGCACGTCTCCGGCGCCTGGCTTGGCTGTGCCCGCCGGTAACGCCAGAGAAAGGTGGCGCTGGGCGCATAAATCAGCTCAGGCCCCTCGGTGCGCAGCAGTGTGTCGCCATCAGGGGCAAGAAGGGCCTGGAAGGGAATGTAGTGTAGGGGGCCGTGCGGCACAATATACAAGCGGCGCTTGCCCTGTAGCAACATCTCGACCGGGGCAATGAGCCGGTTATACAGGCTACGCCGGGTTTGAGCTTGCAAAAAGTGACGCTCAACGACGCTATCCAGGCGAATTGGGCGCAACTCATGGGGCGATAGGTTGGCTTCAAAGGTTTGCAGCTTGTCGTGAGTGACGGCAAAAACCAGGGTACGAGCGGGCGGAAAGCGGTGACGCTGCCCTGGCTGACCAGAGCTGTGGGCTTCCGGCGCTTCAATCAGGCCGGTGGTGAAATATTCCAGCAGCAGCGTGTCGGGTGGCAAGGCCGCCTGCACTTCGGCCAGCGTAATGGTGGCAGACTCTCCTGGCTCCTGTTGCTGTATCTGAGCGGCCAATCCTGGCGAGCGGGCCGCCAGGGAGTCAAGAAAAGCCCGTGAGCGGGCCTGTTCGGCGGTGTTGAAAGCCCGTTCCGGGTGGTTGGCAGTCAAATAGAGCAGGGTCGCGTTGGCGTAAGTATCTACCACCGTTGCAAAGAAGCCGGCCTGAGCCTCTTCGGCCGAAACGCCGGCCCGGAGATCTTCGATAAGCTGAATCGTTTGCCGGTAATGATCCAGAGCCGTCTCGATTTCACCCATTTCCTGGTGAAGAAAGGATAAATTAGCCAGGGCTTCGATCTCTTCGTAACGATTCCCGGTTTCACGGATGATCATCAGAGCTTGCCGATAAGCGGCCAGGGCTTCCGGCCAGTGACCCTGTTTTTGATACACCTCGCCCAGGTTGCCATAAGTTAGCCCCTGACCATAGCGATCTCCGAGCGCCTGGCAAATTGCCAGGTCTTGCTGGTAACAAGCCAGGGCCTCACCCCACCGGCCCAGGCTAACGTAAATAAAACCGAGCGCGTTCCAGATAGAACCTTTAAGCCAGGCTACCTCCTCATCTTCGTTCGGCTCAAGCAAGGCCAGGGCTATTCGGCAATGCTCAACGGCCTCTGGCAAAACCAAAGCGGACAGGTCGCCTTGCTGGAAACCGCTGAAGAGCGTATGCCCCAGTTGCTTTCTGACCTTGGCCTGATCAACCGGTTGGTTTAGTTGGGTAAAAAGGGACAGGCTCGACTCGTAGGCGCGAACGGCTTCGTTCCAGCGTCCCTGATATTCGTAGGTACGGCCCAGGGCCAGCCACACCCGGGCGCATAAGAAAGAGTCAAGTTTATCCTGGAGCAGGCGGCTAAAAATGCGCTCGGCTTTGGCCCAGTCATGGTCACGCTCATTAACCAGAATACCTTCCAGATAGGCGCACCAGGCCATATAGACCGGTTGCCGTTGGGCAAACAGATGCAATTCGGTCAGCTTGGCCTGGCAATGGTCAAGATGCCGTAGTTCCAGCGCAGCAAAAAATGTGGCGATCAACTCTTGGCCGTCAGGTTTTTTTGACATTACCAACTCAGCACATAGGAGCAAAGATGCACTTATCTACTAACCCACCCAATTCGGCTAATGCCTGGCGGCCTGGGTTTGTTGCCACGTTATTGGCGGGCTTGCTCTGCTTATTATTGGTTCCTGCCTGGCATTCTACCGCAAAAGTTGCCGCCAAGCCAAAAAGTACGGCCGGCCTTCAAGCTGCTCCCTTGTTGGTAAGTATGCCTCCTTTTGATTTGCACAATTCCCCTATTGTTACCCAAACTAGTTTGTTTACCCCCTTGCTCACCGTTATCCCCGGTCAGGACGGCCAGGAACTTTTCATCAGCGCCGGCAACGTGGACGAAGTGAATGGCATGGTTTTTGCCAACCTCGACATCGGCCCGGCTCACAAAAAAGGCAGCTACGCCATGGTCTACTCAGACACGGTCCAGAGTTACCTGACCACCGCCCTGGGTTTCAGCGCCGGTCAGGATGAAGGGGGGACGCTGAGTCTCACCACCACGCTGGGGTTAGCTACCGAGAATATTGAATTACAGCGCGCCTTTATTCAAACCTCTCAACCGGAGACGGTGGTAGTTGACAGCAATAGGTTCATTGTAGAGATGCCAAACCTGGGCACGGTTCCCGTTGACATTTACCTGGTGGTGATGTCAACAAACGCCTCTCCTGGTCCCCTACCCGCGGGCTATAACCTGGTCGGTAAGCCTTATGCTATGCGTCCCTCCGGCTCACTGACCCAAAGCGAAAAATTTATGACTTTGAAGCTGGGCTACTATGAACCCTTGCCCACCGGCAGTGATGCACACACCCTGGCAGTGATGGGTTGGAATCCCAACAGCCAGGCCTGGGAGACGCTGGAAGGCGATTTATTTGACGACAACAATTGCCTGGCTTTTTCTACCAAAACCTTTGGCCTCTATGCTCTGGTCGCCGCCCCCACCTGGCGCGACTCCTTCAAAGAATTTAGCCTGACCGGTGTTGCAGCCCGCAGCAGCACCGAGTGGGGACCGGGCGACGCCATCATCCTGAGTAGCGGCGCGGCTACCGGCACGGTGACCTCGATTTCCATTGTCCCGGCCGGGGATGCAGCCGAGTGGGGCATCCTTTCCTTCAATATTACAACTCCGCCTGGAACCGGCATAACGGTTGATGTGCTGGACAACGCCAATAACGTGATCTTGGGCAATGTGCTCAGTGGAACCAATCTGACTCAGGCCGGATTGGACCTGGCCGCCTACCCCAACCTCAAGCTGCGGGCCACTTTGACCTCACCCGGAGCCGGGGCAACCCCCGCTTTGTTGGAGTGGAGCCTGGGTTGGAGCGTGACCGAGCGGCAGGTTTATCTACCGCTGGTGATGAAGTAATTCAAGGGGGGTGCATAGTGCCCAAATAAGGCGCAGTTAAAGGGGGTAGGGTCAAGGCTAGCCTCGACTCTGGTGACTAGTGATAGACTCCGTTGACAGAAAGGAATGAAATGCCATGCCACCCAAATATCCAGC
>CAZDMM010000710.1:0-4294 GCA_964505845.1 uncultured Caldilineaceae bacterium | reverse complement strand
TACCCACAAGGCCCGGCCAAAGGTATCGGTGGCCTCGTATTGAATCCCCTCGGCAATATCAAAAGCGGCGGTCACATTTAAAAATTCAAAGCCAAGCTTTAAGCCCTGGATGCGGGAATTTTCGATAAAATTGGCAATCAACCAGCCCAGGCCAATTAAGACCAGGGCCATAAAAATGACCTGGCCGATCACCCCCAAAATTCTAACATCCCGCCAAAAAGGGATAACCGTATTCTTAAATTGTGGAGGCGGTACCTTGGATGAAGTAGTTGCCATGGCTGCTCTCACAGGGTAGGACAAATTGCCAATTTGTCCTACTAATGCACTAAGGCGTAAATATGATGACAGTTCAGAAACCCGTTTTCTCGAAGAAAACGGGTTTCTTGACCCGCTTAAAACTGTACAGCCCGACGGAGTTTTGTCGGGCTGTATGTTGATACCATGTGCGATTTAGCGGAACGGCGGAGCGTAGATCAAACCGCCATCTTTCCACTGAGCATTTACCCCACGGGCCAGCTTAAATGGCCCGCCCTCGCCCAGGTTGCGGTCATAGATTTCGCCGTAGTTGCCCACCTGCTCGATCACTTTGACCATGTAATCGTTGTCCAGGCCCAAACCTTTGCCCAGGTCGCCTTCGGCCCCCAAAAGGTTGCGAATGACCGGGTCTTCAGAGGTCTCGGCCATCTCCTTGACGTTCTTGGAGGTAATGCCGTACTCCTCGGCGGCAAAGGTGCCGTAAGTGACCCACTTGATTATATCAAACCACTGGTCGTCGCCGTGGCGCACCGCCGGCCCGAGCGGCTCTTTGGACATGGTTTCTTCCAGGATAATGTGCTCATCCGGGTTCTTGAGCTGGGTTTGTTCGGCCAGCAAGCCGGATTTGTCGGTGGTAAAGCCATCGCAGCGGCCTTCATCATACGCCTGGCGGGTATCCACCGAGTCTTGGAAGACCACCGGCTCATACTTAACCCCCAGCGCGCGCATCACATCGGCCAGGTTCTTTTCGGTGGTGGTGCCTTGCTGCACGCACACGGTGCCGCCTTCCAAATCTTCCAGTTTCTCGATGCCGCTGTCTTTGCGCACCATCATGCCCTGCCCATCATAGAAGGTGGTGGGGGCAAAGTTAAAGCCCAGAGAGGTGTCACGGCTGATGGTCCAGGTGGTATTACGCACCAGTACATCGCCCTCGCCGCTTTGCAGCAGCGGGAAGCGTTGGGTGGCATCGGAGGGGATGATTTCCATGGCGTTGGCGTCGCCCAGAACGGCGGCGGCATAAGCCTTGCAAAAGTCAACATCAAAGCCGCTGAACCCGTTGGTATCCGGGTCAAGATAGCCAAAACCGACCAGGTTAGCATTGCCCACGCACTTCAACTTGCCGCGCTCCCTGACGGCTTTCAAGGTGGCGCCTTCTACAGTCTCAGTCGCAGTCTGCATGGCGGCAATTTGGGTGTCAGCCCCGATCACGTTATCGGCAATCGTCTCTGGCATCATTTCTGAGGCAGACACTTCGGCGGCAATCTGCAGGCCGGTCACCAATATCAGGGCAGCCAGGGCAATCAGGGTCAACGAAAAAAATTTAGCTTTCATGCTTCTTGCTTCTCCTCTTGTAAGATTTTTTGAATGGGATTAAATAGATAAATCTACGGGTTTGACCTTTGGCCGGTCAAACAACTACAAGATTGGCTGAATCGTTTGAAGCAGGCACCCCCCTTCCTCAAAAAATAGACCGCCGACGGGAGGCCGCCGACCGCCGAATAAAGATAATGCTACCTTGCTACCTGTTCTCCTGGCAAAGCTTGGATATAGGTAGGTTTTTCAAGAATGGGATTTGAACGAATTTCAGTTAGCCCGGTAAGCAGCATATACTGAGGAACTGTAGTATCACAGGCGAGGCGGCTAACTGGTTGCGATTATATCAGCAAAACATTGATTGGTCAACCTGATTGTTCTCCATGCGCGGCTGTGATATAATGAGTATTCAGTATTCAGTAGTCAGTGGCCAGAATTATCTTCTGATTACTGACTACTGGCTATTCCCTACTATTTTTCCAGGAGTGACCCTTGAGCACGCAGCGCGGTATCCTCTCCAATACAAAAGTCCCTTCCAAAGAATTAATCCAGGTTTTGCAGCAAGCCGCAAGTTTGCGGCGAGATTACAAACTCCCGGTCTTAACTCCGGAGCTGTTGCTGCTGGCCTTGCTAAAAGCCCCGGACAGCGAAGCCTACCGCCTGCTGCAAGGCTTGAGCCAGGAGCGCGGCTTTGACTGGGCCGACTTTGAGCGAGACATCGAGCGCACCGTGCGGGATCAGGTCTGGACTCGCTCCGCCCTGGACCTCAAGGATGTGGCCTTTGATTTTAAGACCGAGCAGGGCGAACTTGTCCCCTTGAGCGATAAGCTGCTGGTGGTGTTGGATGAGGGGCTGGGCCTGGCCAACGAGCAGGGACAGGCTTTGTGTTCCTCGGCCCACGCCCTGGCGATGATTGCCGCCGTAGGCACGCGGGCCGATTGGGCTTTGAAAAAACGGGGCCTCACCCAAAAAGCGATTCTGGAGGCGCTCCTGCCCGCCGCCCAGGTGGTGGCCTCGACCACCACTCAACCGCGCCAGGCCAGCGCCCACCGTTATTATCTGCGCCAGGATTTGCTGAACAAACTCATGTACCAATTATCTACGACCGGCAAACGCCACGTCATCTTGGTGGGGCCGACCGGCGTGGGCAAGCGTTCCCTGGCCCTCTCGCTGGCCCAGTTGATTGCCGAAGGCAAAGGGCCGGTGGGCATCAGGTCGCTGGTGCAGATTAGCGAGCAAGCCCTGCTGGATAACGCGGTGGAAGCGGTGCGCAGCGCCGTGCGCCAGGCTCAAGGCGGCATCTTGTTTGTGCCCGATATCGCCCGTTTTTTTGGCGGCATCCGGGCCGATTTCCGCGAAGAGGCCGGCAACGAGCTGCAAAAAGCCTTTTTTGGCAACTCGGTGGCCATTGTGGGTACTGCCACCCCAGAACGCTACACCGAGCGGCTCAGTAAAGCCACCGCCGCCCTGGAGCAAAGCCAAAGCCTCACCGTGCCGCCGGCCAGCCCCGCCGAAACCATCGAAATCCTCAAAACCCTCCGCCCGGCCATCGAGTCGGACTACAACCTGACCATCGCCGAGGCCAGCCTGGCCGAAACGGTGCGCCTGGCGGAACGTTACTATGCCGACCAGCCGCTGCCGGGGGCGGCCGTCCACTTGCTGCATCAAGCCTGCGCCAAAATGCGGGTTGACAAAGCCGACAATCAGCTTGACCTCGATGATGTACTGGTCGCCACCAGCCTGCTGATTGGCATCCCGGTCAACAAGCTGGGGGCCAATGAGCGCGACCGCTACGTCAATATGGTTGACCACCTCAAGCAGCGCATCATCGGCCAGGATGAAGCTGTGCTGGCCCTTAGCCGGGCGGTCAAAATGGCCCGCGTCGGCTTAAAAGACCCCAAACGACCCATCGGCTCCTTTCTTTTTTTGGGGCCGACCGGGGTGGGCAAAACCGAACTGGCCAAAGCCCTGGCCGAATTTATGTTTGACACCGAGGACGCCCTGATTACCCTGGATATGAGCGAGTACATGGACGACTCCTCCGTCAATCGCCTCATCGGCGCACCGCCCGGCTATGTGGGCTTTGAAGGCGGCGGCCAACTGACCGACGCCGTCAAAAAGCGGCCTTACAGCGTGGTGCTCTTTGACGAGGTGGAAAAGGCCAGCGTCAAGGTTTTTGATGTGCTGCTGCAGGTGATGGACGAAGGCCGCCTGACCAGCGGCCAGGGCGACACCGTGCGCTTTAGCGATTGCGTTATTTTGATGACCAGCAACATCGGCGGGCGTTACCTGGCCGACCCCAATTTGAGCGTGGCAGCCTCACGGGAGATGGCCGAGCAGGAGTTAAAAAGCCATTTCCGGCCTGAATTTCTCAACCGGCTGGATGAGATTATCTTCTTCGACTCCCTGACCCCGGAGAATATGCGCGAAATTCTGGATTTGTTGTTGCGCAAAGAAACCAAGCTGCTTGATACTCGTTCCATCCGGCTGGAAGTAGCCGAGCCGGCCAAAACCTGGCTGCTGGCCCAAAACGACCATCCCGAATGGGGCGCTCGACCGCTGCGGCGGCTCATTCAAAAACATATCCGCGAACCGCTGGCCGATTTTCTGCTGAAAGAAGACCCGCCCGCCGGCACGGTGGTAAAAATTCAGCTCAAAGGCGATAAATTGGCCTTCAAGATTGGTAAACCGAAAAAGGGGTGAGTAGTAATTGGTAAATGGTAAT
>CAZDMM010000709.1:0-4295 GCA_964505845.1 uncultured Caldilineaceae bacterium | reverse complement strand
GGGTTGTCACCCATACGGTCGTTGTTTCCAGGGATATTACCGAACGCAAGCAGGCGGAGGAGGCCCTGGATCACGCCCACGCTCAAAATGAGCAGCTATTAAAGTCAATCCCCTCAATTTTGATTGGGGTAGGGCCGGATGATCACATCACCCACCTCAACAAGCCGGCCGAGTTGGCCTTCGGCATAACCATCGAGGCCGTAGTCGGCCGGCCCTTCCTGGAATGTGGCATCCAGTGGGATTGGTTTGAAATTTTAACCCGCATCAAAGCGGGCGGCAAAGGGCTAAAATCAACCTACCTGAACGAGGTCAAATATACCCGCCCTGATGGCAAGGAAGGCTTTTTGAACATCACCGTCAACCCTTTTGTGGGCGCTCCATCGCAGCAGGCCGGTTTTTTGCTGGTGGGTGAAGATGTTACGGAACATAAAATTCTGCAAAGCCAGTTAAGCCAGGCCCAAAAACTGGAATCCATCGGCCAACTGGCAGCCGGAATTGCCCATGAGATCAACACCCCTACCCAATATGTAGGCGATAATATCCGCTTTTTGCAAGAGTCCTGCGGCCAGATTTTTGCCTTGTTAGCCGATTATCAGGCTTTGCTGCACACGCTCCGGGCAGGCACGGTTTCTCCGGGCTACCTGGCTCAACTGGAAGAGGCCCTGGCGGAAGCAGATATTGAGTTTCTGGCGGAGGAGATTCCAACGGCCATCCAGCAGTCTATGGAAGGGGTTGAGCGGGTATCGGGGATTGTGCGGGCGATGAAAGAATTCTCTCACCCCGGCGTAGAAGAGAAAACCGCCATTGACATCAACCGCGCCATCGAGAGCACCATCACGGTCGCCCGCAATGAGTGGAAATACGTAGCCGAGGTGAAAACCGATTTTGAGCCGAATCTGCCCCTGGTGCCCTGCCGGCCCAGCGAGTTTAACCAGGTGATTCTGAATATGATCATCAATGCCATTCACGCCATCGCCGATGTGCAAAAAAACGGCAGCGCAGAGAAAGGGCTGATCAGCCTCAGCACCCGTCTGGCCGGCCCCTGGGTTGAAATCAGGATTAGCGACACCGGCGCCGGCATTCCGGCGGCGATTAGATCCAAAATATTCGATCCCTTTTTTACCACCAAAGAGGTAGGGCATGGCACGGGCCAGGGGTTAGCCATTTCTCACTCCGTCATTGTGGAAAAACACAGTGGAACCATTACCTTTGAAACTGAAGTAGGCCGGGGAACCACCTTTATCATCCGTTTACCCCTTAACCCAACCTTAACCGATGGAGCTGCCAATGGCAAGCCAAAAACGTATTTTGTTTGTTGACGACGAATCTAAGATTTTAGACGGCCTGCGCCGGATGCTTCATTCCATGCGGCGAGAATGGAGCATGGTTTTTGTGGAGAGCGGCCCGGCTGCCCTGGAACTGCTGGCCCAGGGAACTTTTGAGGTAGTGGTCACCGATATGCGCATGCCCGGCATGGACGGCGGCCAATTGCTGCGGCGCGTAATGGAGCAGTACCCCCAAACCATTCGGATTGTGCTGTCGGGGCAGGCTGACCGCGAAGCAATTTTGGGCGCGGTAGGGCCGATCCATCAATATCTATCCAAACCGTGCGATGCAGAAACTCTCAAGGCGAGTTTAAGGCGCGCCTGTGCTTTGAGCGATTTGCTGCCGGATGAGCCTTTAAGGCAGTATATTTCACAACTGGAAACCTTGCCCAGTCTGCCCTCTCTTTATGATGAGGTGGTGAGCGAACTGCAATCGCCCACAGCCTCAGAAAAAATGTTAGGGCAAATCATCTCAAAAGACATCGGCATGAGCGCCAAAGTGCTGCAATTGGTCAGTTCCGCTTTTTTTGGCCTTCGCTCCCACATTCCCCACCCGGCTCAAGCCGTTATTTTGTTAGGGTTAGACACGGTCAAAATTCTGGGACTCTCGGCCCAGGTTTTCTCACGCTTCACGCCGGTTCAGGCCCAGGATTTACCTTTTCCGGCCACCTTTTGGGACCACAGCGTTAATGTGGCGCGCATGGCCCAGCAAATCCTTAAAGCTGAAGGGGCTGAACAAAAGTTAATTGACTATGCCTTCATTGCCGGCTTGCTCCACGATGTCGGCAAACTGGTGTTGGCTACCTACTCTCCCCAAAAGTACCACCAGGCCCTCACCCTGGCGCTGCAGCGCGGCCTTGAGGTAGAAACCGCCGAACGCGACATCTTTGGCGCGGCGGCCCACCCCCAGGCTGGGGCTTATCTGCTAGGCTTGTGGGGGCTGCCGCCCCTGATTACCAACGCCATCCTGTTCCACCACCATCCAGCCTGGCCCCAGGGCCGGTGCGATGTTCTGACCGCCGTACATGTGGCCGATGTGTTTGAAAATTCGTTGTTTTCTACCCAGGCTCTGACCAAACCGCCGGAGCTGGATATGGATTACCTGGCTCATTCAGGTTTAACTACACGACTGCCCGCCTGGCAAGAACTGTGCCGGCAGGCAGTCCAGGAGAATCAGCTTGTATGAACGAAAATATTCTTTTTGTAGATGATGATGCTAATTTATTGGCCGCGCTCAAACGTATCTTACGGAAAAAATTTGAATTTGAAGTAGCCCTGGGGCCAGAAACAGCCCTGGAGTTGCTGCACAATAGCGCACCCTTTGCGGTGGTTGTAGCCGATATGCGCATGCCGGGTATGGACGGGGTGACATTTTTAACCCATGTCAAAGCCGCCTGGCCCGATACCGTCCGCATGATCCTGACCGGCAACGCCGATTTACAGACGGCCATCCAGGCGGTCAATGAAGGCAGCGTCTTTCGCTTTCTCACTAAGCCCTGTCCCGCCGAAACCCTGGAAGCGGCCCTCAAAACCGGGCTTGAACAGTACCGTCTGATCACCGCCGAAAAAGAGCTGTTAGAAAAAACCCTGATGGGCAGCCTTAAGGTTTTGAGCGAAATCTTGAGCCTGGTTAACCCCCTGGCGTTTGGCAAAGCTACCCGCATCCGGCGTTATGTGGCCCATATCGTCGCCAGACTCCAGTTTACTACCAATGCCTGGCAATATGAGATGGCGGCCTTACTCTCGCAGATTGGCTGCATCACCCTGACCCCCGAGCTGCTGGATAAGGTGTACGCCCAGGTTCCGCTCTCTAAAAACGAACAGGAAATCTTTTTAGCCCATCCCAGCGTTGCTTACAATCTGCTCACCCAAATTCCCCGGCTCGAAGCCATTGCCCAGATGATTGCCAACCAGAAAAAACCTTTTAAAGCTTATACCACTTCAGAAGAGCTGGCAGCCGAAGAAAAGGTTATTAACCTGGGCAGCCAGATTCTCAAAGTTGTCCTTGATTTTGACCAACTGGTGATGAGCGGGCTGACCAAACTCGATGCTCTGACCAACCTGGCCCAACGCTCCAATGAATACAATCCAAATTTGGTGGCTGCTTTAGCCAGTTTTCACCTGGATGAAGTAGGCGAACTGGTCAAAGCCCTGCGCATCAGAGAATTAAGCACCGGCATGCTGGCAGAAAAAGATATTCGGGCCAACAACGGGCTGCTGCTAGTGCCCAAAGGCCAGGAAATCACTTACCCCGTTTTAGAACGATTACGCAATTTTGCCCGCCAAACAGGCGTGGCCGAACCGGTATGGGTGAGAGTGCCGTAATCTCAGGCAGGGTAAAACGGCTCCTCACCGGCTAAGTCAAGCGAGTCTGAAGCTAAAAAGTGCTATCTTGGTGATAGCTCTTTTTGATTCTACCGGCAGGCCGGCCCTACATTAAACCATAAAGTATTTGCTTACGACCCAAAAAGTCCTAAAATCTCTAAAATCATCTGCGTACTCTACTAAAGGAGTTGGTTAAAGTTGAACAACACATTCTATACCCCCAAAAAAGCGATGGTCATCGTCGCTCATCCCGATGACATTGAATTTTCATGCGCCGGCACGGTGGCGCGCTGGGTGCAGGCCGGCTGCCAGGTAGCATATGTGCTTTGCACCAGCGGCGACGTGGGCATCAGCGAGCCGGGCATGACCAAAGCCAGAGCCGCCGAAATTCGCGAGGCGGAACAGCTTGCAGCCGCCGAGGTGGTTGGCGTCAAAGAAGTTATTTTCTTGCGCGAACCGGATGGCATGCTGGAAAACACCATCGCGCTGCGCAAGCGGCTGGTGCGAGAAATCCGGCGCTTTAGGCCAGAAGTGCTTATCTGTGGGGATCCAACCATCGTCTGGGCCGGGGTGGATTACATCAATCACCCAGATCACCGGGCGGCAGCCGGGGCCGCCCTGGATGCAGTCTTTCCGGCAGCCGGT
>CAZDMM010000708.1:0-4300 GCA_964505845.1 uncultured Caldilineaceae bacterium | reverse complement strand
ATGGAAGTTACGGTTGAATACAGCCGCAAACAAACCCCGGCGACGGTGGTCAAGCTGCCGTTTTTTGAGCCGGAGCGGAAGAAAAAATAACGTGATACGTGATGCGTGAAACGTAAGGCCTTTACGCATCACGCATCACGTATCACGAGGTTAAACATGACAAACAACAAATACGATGCAATTATCATCGGCGGGGGCCACAATGGCCTGGTCAACGCCGCGTACCTGGCGAAAGCCGGGAAAAAAGTGGTCGTGCTGGAGCGCCGCCACCTGGTCGGCGGGGCGACGGTGACGGAAGAGGTTTTCCCCGGCTTCAAATTTTCGGTCTTTTCGTATGTCGTTAGCATTTTACGGCCTGAAATTATCCGCGATTTGAATCTGCCCCGGCATGGCCTGACCATCCTGCCCCTGGAAAGCACGCTGACGCCGCTGCCCAACGGCGACTACCTCTACCGGGACGGCGACCATTTCCGCACCCTGCGCGACATCGCCCGCCACTCGCCCCGCGACGCCGCCAACTACGACGATTACGCCCGCTGGATGTACCAGATGGCCAAGGCGGTCAAATACATCCTGGGCATCATCCCCCCCGACCCCACCAAATTCAATCCCGGCGACATCGGCGGGCTGTTGAGCCTGGGCAAGCACATGCTGGGCCTGGGGCCGGAGCAGCTTTACATGCTGACCAAGCTGATGACCATGAGCGCCGCCGATTTTTTGGAGGAGTGGTTTGAGTGTGAGCCGCTCAAGGCCACCATGTCGGCCAGCGGCATCATCGGCACCTACCTGGGGCCGCGTTCACCCGGCACGGCTTACGTGCTGCTCCACCACTACATGGGCGAGATTGACGGGGCGTTCCGGGCCTGGGGCTTTCAAAAGGGCGGCACCGGGGCCATTGCCGAAACCATCGCCAGCGCGGCCCGCGCTTTGGGGGCCGAAATCCGGCTCAATGCACCGGTGGCGCAAGTCAAGGTGAAAAATGGCCGGGCCAGTGGCGTTGTTTTAAAAAATGGCGACGAGTTGGAAGCCAAGTTGGTGGTCTCCAGTCTGGATCCCAAACGCACCTTTCTGCAACTGCTGGAACCCGGTCATCTGCCGGATGAGCTGACCGACTCCATCCGCAAATTCAATATTCGCGGCTCGTCGGGCAAGGTTAACCTGGCCCTGGATGCGCTGCCCAACCTGGCCTGCTGGCCCGGCGAGGGGCCGCACCTGCGCGGAGCTATCTCCATCAGCCCCAGCATGGATTATATGGAGCGGGCTTACGACGACGCCAAGTACGGCAACTTCTCGCGCCGGCCTTACATTGATATGATTATTCCTTCGATGATTGACCCGGATATGGCTCCGCCCGGCAAGCACGTGGTGTCCTGCTTTGTGCAGTACGCGCCCTATCATTTGCGGGGGAGCGGAGGAGCGGAGGAGCGAGGGAGCGAGGGAGAAAGGAGTGCAAAGCGAAGCTTTGCTGAGGAACCGGGAAGTCTTTGGGAACAGCAGCGCGAGGCGTTTGGTGATGCGGTGGTAGACACCCTCTCGGAGTTTATTCCCAACCTCAAGGACATCATCTTGTACCGGCAGGTGGTGACGCCCTGGGACATCGAGCAGGTAGCGGGGTTGTCGCAGGGCAACATCTTCCACGGCGAGTTGACCCTGTCGCAGCTTTTCTTCCTGCGGCCTGCGCCCGGCCTGGCCCAATATCGCACCCCCATCAAAGGCTACTGGCAGTGCGGCTCCGGCACCCATCCCGGCGGCGGCATCACCGGCGCGCCGGGAAGATTGGCGGCGTTAGAAATTTTGAAGGATTGGAAGTAAACTAAGGAACCAAAAGTTTGGCATCAACAAACATGGAAAATTCATTTTAGGAGGCACAAATGGCAAACAACATTGATCTCCTCGGACTAGCCTGGATTTTCGTATGGGTCATTGGCATTGTCACACTTGGTTTCACTATCGTTGGAGGTATAGCATTTTGGAAGACTAATACAGGTGGTGCTAAAACCTTTACACTATTTCTTCAACGTGGGGATGCTCTACGAATAATGACGGTTGGAGGAATAGTTGTTGCTGCCACTTTCTTAGCTCTTGCCGGGATACTCGAAGGAGCTGCCGTTGCCTCAATTCTAAGCGGTATTGCGGGGTATGTCCTTGGGGGTCTTAGACAGGATAAAGATGATCCAGAGACAGACAAGAGCTAACCCCTTGTTCATCTTACTCGATCAGATATACCCAATTCACCTTTAACTGTTGCAACCGATCAGTCAGGCGTTTATCAGCCGTCCAGAACTCCGCGCCTAATTGTTCGGCCAAAGCCAGATAAGCAGCATCATATGCTTGCGATTGATTGAGGCGAGTCGCCCACTCAAACGTGGTTTGATAAAGCTGAGCGGTCAGAGGGATTAACTGAATATTTAACTTAAAAATCAAATTCAACGCTTTGGAGGCATCTTCAACCGTAATTATTCCGGCTACCACCGTTTTGCGCATAACGGTGATTACTTCATAGCCCCACAGCATGGGCGCAAAAAGTTCTGTACCGTTATCTTGCCAGAGTTTCATTTGGTGAGTCGCCGAGGCAGAGTAAGGCAAGGCAATAGCCAGAGCGATGGCAACATTGGCATCAATGACAGCACTCATAACTATTGGCCTAATCGGTCAACTAAATCTTGCTCTCGCTCGGCGCGAGCCTCGGCCAGCAAATCGCCCTGATAGACGCCATAGGTTCGTTGAACCGTCTCTCGTATCACAGACAAAGCCTGTAAAGTTTCGGCTGGCGAGACCGGTTTAGACTCAGGCGATGGAGCACTTTTGAACAGCAGGAACTCGACGAAATCCAGAACTTCCTGCAATTTATAATCCGGCAGTCGGTCAAGGCGCGACATCAATTCTTGCTTGATAGTGACAGTATCGTTTAACATCATTGGCCTCGGTAAAAAATTAATTGGTTATCATTGTAAAGTTGGGCTTACCGGCTGTCAAAAAGCAAATCTCTCGTGAAGGTTAGCAATTATGAAAAATACTCAATATGACGCCATCATCATCGGCGGGGGACACAATGGCTTGGTCACTGCCGCGTACCTGGCCAAGGCCGGCAAAAAGGTGGCCGTTTTGGAACGGCGCGACACACTGGGCGGGGCAGCAGCGACCGAGGAAATCTGGCCGGGCTTCAAAATCAACACCGGCGCGAGTGATGCCGGCCTGCTGCGGCCCGAAGTTATCGCCGAGTTGGGGCTGCGCGGGCACGGCCTGGAATTCATTGAGAGCGAGGTGGCGGCCCTGGCCTTGCAGCCGGATGGCCCGCCCCTGCCGCTGTGGCGCGACCCGCGCCAGACGGTGGCCGAAATCGCCCGCTTCTCCCCGGCCGACGCCGCCAAATTCCCGGCCTTTATGCGCCTCATGACCGCCCTCACCGGCGTGCTGGACCAAATCATGACCCTGACTCCGCCCAGCCTGGCAGAGATCAAACCGGGCGAGTTGATTCCCTGGGCCAAAGTGGGCCTCAAGCTCAAAGGGTTGGGGGCCAAAGAGATGATGGAGTTTCTGCGCGTCCTGCCGATGACGACCAATGAGTTTTTAGATGAGTGGTTTGAAAGCGACGCGCTGAAGGGCGCGCTGGGCGCAGCCGGCATTAGCGGATTGATGCAAGGGCCGCAATCCTCCGGTACGGCTTTTGTGATGCTGTACCATTACCTGGGCGCGGCGGCCAGCGGCGGTTTTAAGTCCACTCGTTTTGTGCGAGGCGGCATCGGCCAGCTCTCGGCGGCCCTGGGTCGGGCGGCCAAACAGTACAAGGCCGAAATATTCACCGGCGCGGAGGTGGCCCAAATTTTGCTGGCCGAAGACCCTGAAACGGGCGAAAAGCGAGCCGTAGGGGTGGTGATGGCCGGCGGCGAGGAAATCCGGGCCAAAGCCGTCATCTCCAGTGCCGACCCAACCCGCACCTTTTTTGGGCTGGTCGGCGCGCCAAACCTCGACCCGCATTTTGTGCGCCGGGTCAAAAATATTCGCTACCGGGGCTGCGTGGCTAAGGTCAACCTGGCCTTGAGCGGTCTGCCCAATTTCACCCCTCCCTCCCTTGAAGGGAAGGGACAGGGGGAGGGTCTGGGCGGGCACATCCTGGTCAGCCCCAGCCTGGAATACCTGGAACGGGCCTATGACGACGCCAAGTATGGCCGCTTTTCGGCCCAGCCCTATCTGGATGTGGTCATCCCTTCGGCGCTCGATTCGTCGCTGGCTCCGGCGGGGCAGCACGTGATGACGATTACCATGCAGTACGCGCCGTATCGTTTGCGAGGAGACGGGG
>CAZDMM010000707.1:0-4301 GCA_964505845.1 uncultured Caldilineaceae bacterium | reverse complement strand
CCTGCGGCGAGCGGAGTGTAACCCTGGCCTGGCTGGTTCCCGCCGGCACCTGGGGGAGCGTCAGGCGAACAATGTTCAAACCTGTCCCATCGGTGGGGCCAGGTTCAGTCACATTTCCTGTGACCCCTCCGGCCGCCGCTTCCAACACTAGCGGGCGCGAGTCGTCATTATTATCAATAACTACAGCGGTGACGAAGAGATCTGTCATCTCTACCAATGGGGGAAAAGTCAGAAGCTCAGTATGTGTGCCATCCCCATATTGTTTATAAACAAATTTATTTATAGTCTTACCGACTGATGTCCAGGTTTCCGTCATAGCCCGCTTGCTATATAGAATAAGCCCACGCGGCGTTTTGTAGCTATCCCCAAGACGACTGACAAAAGCCGTAATCTGCCCAGAGGGCTGCAGCTTCGCCTCGAAGGTATAGCCGTTTGGGCTGTTTCTACTCGGCTCATTCAACGCGAGCGACTGTGGCGCGTCGGTGGTGAAGGTTACATATTCCGGGGTTGGGGCGTCAAAGGCGTAACGTCCGGCCATTTGGGCCAGCAACCAATTCACGCTGGCCGGATCAGTCAGGGAAAGGCTCTGCGGATTAATGGTATGATCGGGATCACCCATCCCAATACCGGTGATCTCCATCCGCTGCGGCACACAAATGTCATCCCAGCCGGGTTCTGGGCCAATCACGGCAACGCTAACTTCGGCTTCATTGTTGCCGACATTTGAATCGACCGCGCTGGTAGCGATGGTGGCCCTGTTAGTGAAATTAGTAGAGCCGGTCAAACCAGGGCTAATCCGGCCGCTGATGATTATTATTCCCCCCTCATTCGGGGATAGGTCTTCCACATGCCACACAAAACCCGGCCGCACCGCCGTATCGGTAATGGCCACTCCGCTGCTAATGACACTGACGTCGGTCAAGGAGATGGGTATCAAGTCGGTGATGACTACCCCCGTAGCCACACCCGGCCCGGTATTGCTGAAGTTAAGAGTATAAGTGATGGTTTTGCCTGGCTCAATATCTGTGGTGGGGACGACAGATTTGGTGATAGTCAAGTCAGTCTGTGAGATGACTTCAGATGCCTCAACCGCCCCGATATCACAGGCAGATCCCTGGGGCCGGACGGTACCGGGTTGATCTCTGTCAACAGCGCATGCTGTTACCGGAATCTTATCAATGGCTAGGCTGCCCGCCAGGAGCGGGTGATAGGCCGGACTGCCGGTCAAGCCGCCGAGCAGCGGGTCAAGGGGGCTGGCGTTTGCGCCAACAAAGTCATTGTTGGCATTGGGAGCGCCCGCCGGGAAGTAACTGGTAGGTTCACCGACCGGATAAGCCTCGTTACAGCCGGTATTGTTGCCGATAAGATTGTACTGCCGGGTCGTCAGATACAACCAGTTAGCGCAATCAGGCTGGATCGTGTCTGAGATAGTAGAAGTATCATCGAAGTTTCCGGCAATAATGGAGTTCCTGATATTGAGCACTCCAAAGGAATAGACGCCTCCCCCATCATGACCGGCCTGGTCTGAACTGTCAAAATCGGCCGTATTGCCGGTGATAGTCACGTTGGTCAGGCTGACCGTGCCATAGATGAAGGTGGGAGGAGAATAGGTCGTCAAATTGGCAATACCGCCGCCGCCAGCGTTGGCCCGGTTGCCGGAGATGGTGCTATTGACGATGTTGACCGTACCTCCCCAATTATTGATCCCACCGCCTGAGCTAGAAGCCGTGTGCGTGGCTGCGTTATTGAGGATGGCGCTGTTGAGGATGTTGACCGTGCTGCCGCTGCGGCTGTGGATAGCGCCGCCTTCGTCCCCCGCCCCATCCCGCAGCGTCACCTCATTCAGGGATAGGTTCCCCCCTGTAGCCACCACAAAGATGCGGGAGAGGCCCCCGGCGCTGATGACGGCCCCATGGCCGTTCAGGATAATCTCGCCGGTGATAGTGAGTTCACCGGCGGTCAGGTTGTAGGGGCCGGGGCTGATCAGGCTAATGGCGTCGGGGCCAGCCAGCGCATTGGCTTCTTCAATGGCCGCCCGTAAAGTACACTGAAGGCCAGGGGCGACGGGGTCGCTGTCGCAACTGCCATTGCCAGCAGCCACGTCACCGGCGTCGCCGGTCTGGTTGACCTCAAAAGTAGCTGCGTAAGCCGGCGGGGTCGGAAAGACCATTGCCGCCAACATCGCCAGCAGCAGAGCCACACCGAAAAGAGGCGAGCTTCGCCTAAAGACCTGGCTGACCACTTTTACGGTTTGGGCGGCGGTCTTCGGTTGAAAAGTTCGACTTCTTTGTCTCATATCTCAATCTCTACATCTTCAACGTCGGGATTTCATTTTTTCATATCACCCCGAATCTGGCTGTGACAGTTTTGACAAGGTTGAGTGGTGGGTTCATATGTGGGGTGAATATATTCAGTTTTCGGTATCTGAGGCATATTGGGAGTAGACGGAGGCGTATTGACGTTGAAGGGTACCGGGGTTGTTGTAGCCGTAGGCGATGTAGAAGGTGGATTTATAGGTATTCTTGTCCCGACGATAGTCGGCGGCAGGGCCATCGGCGCTCTGGTGGCTGTAGCAGGGTCAGGGGGAGCCACCAGGACCCGAGGTGCTGTCGGCGAGGATAGGTCGAGTTTAGGTTGAAGCACTGGCAGAGCCTGCTTCGGCAGCGCCAGCTTATAGATCAATACCCCTATGATTAACAGCACTAACCCGTTCAAAATGGAGACCGCTACGATGGCTCCCCGCGTAAAGCCCGATTTTTTCATAGGGCCTCCCTTTCATCACGTTCAATCCTCATTTCTTGTGACACTCCTCACATACACCTCGGTTATCCATTCGTAGTAAGGCGCTGTCATTGGCCGGCGCTACACTGGTCGCATAACCATTCATGTTTACACTGCTGCCGTGAGCGCGGTGACAGGTAATACAGAAGAGTTGATCTTCGGCGCTTGGACCATTCCCGACGGGATCCTCAAGCGGCAGCGACGTGGTCAGGTTGTAAACTCCGCCGGTGATGGGTATGTTCATCCTGTGCCGGTAACGGGTTATCAACCCCCTACCATCTTCGGCATTGAAGGGGCTAACCGAAACCGTCTGATGGTAGGTGAAGTGACAGCCGGTACACCAGTCGCCCAGCCCCAGGCGGTAGCGCGGGGTGATATAATCAGCGACATACCCGAGTTGATCCGGGTGTTGCCCTCCCGTTTCATTGGACGTTACCAGAACGTAACCGGGCGGGTCTTCTTGCTGCATGCTATCCGGGTGCATCCGCTGCCGAAGCAGCCGATAGTTGCGCCCACCGTGGGGTTCATGACAACTGGTGCAGGTTAGGGGCATGGTCACATTTTGCCCGCGGCCGGGGAAAGTGGGCCATGCGCCGGGGCTAATTCCCCACTGCGGAATACCCGGCCAAACCAGGCCGGATTCAGGATTGTGACATCCCGCGCAGTCATAAGTGCTGCTCCAGGTGGTGCCGCTGCCCCAGGCGCTGTGATATGAGCCATCAATGCTGTGTGAGGAGGTGGACGCAGCGGCCTGGTAGTTTACAAATCCCCCACCCAATAGATTACCCCCGCCAGCATACACACCATCGGCTACAGTTGTAGTAGCACCCGTCCCGCTGCCGCCATGGCAGGTTAGACACAAAGCCGCGCCATCATCAAGCAGCAACTGAGCAGCACCCGCCGCGTGCGCCCGGTGGCATCCCGCACAGGCGTCGGTGACCGGACTATAATTACCGTGCGGGCCGTTATTGGCCAAGGTCGGACCGGCAAAAATGAAAGTCAATAAAATAGCTGTCGCCAGGATTACTGACCAAGATGGGGATGATAAGCGTAGAGGTTTCATAGGGTGTTCCTCCTTTCCTAAACGAACATGGGATAGTTGGGTGGGTGATATATTTCACAAAATTAATTAAAAATTAAAGGGTTTCAATCAGTTTTGATTGTTTAGGCCATCCAGCGCAAACATTTGGCGGGCCATGGCAATATAAGCCGCGCCATTCCCATTAGACGCTTCTTGTTTTAAGCATAAGGTTGGCTCATGTAAAATTTTGTTGACCAGCCGCTGGCTCATGGCGGCGATCAACTCTCGCTCGCGCTCACCCAAAGCCAGCCGGTTGAACAGACGCTCTAACTCTCCCTGGCGCACCTGTTCCACGTGCTGTCGCAACGTGGTAATTGTCGCTACCGCATCCAGCGAGGAATACCACTCCAGAAATTGCCCGGCCTCTGCCTCAATAATCGTCTCCACCCTGGGAATTTCCGCCTCTCGCTCCCGTACATTTTCCTCAACCTGGCCCTGG
>CAZDMM010000706.1:0-4310 GCA_964505845.1 uncultured Caldilineaceae bacterium | reverse complement strand
GCGCTCGGTGAGAGGGATGCCCTGGTACAAACCAAACAACAAATGGCCCGGCTTCAGGCCGACCGCCTGCCGGTCCGCCTCGCTCGGCCAGTCGGTCACGATAACATCAATATTTTGGAGCTGCTGCTTAAAAAACTCCGGCAGTTCCTCCAGGGCCTGGACGACCAGTTGCTCAAATTCTGCTGCGGTAAATTGAGGCTTCACCTTATCCCCGCAAAAATATGCTTTTCCAGCACGGCCAGCGCCTCCGGCAGGATGAGCGGAGTTTCACCCCCGCCGCCGGAGGCAAAATAAGCTTGCACAAAAGAGGCCGAAACTTCCCCCTGGGCAGCCAACCTGTGGCCAAGCGCCTCCTTGATGTGCTGGAACTCGGCGGCGCTGGGGACAACCTCTACCAGCCCCGGCCTGCGCTGATTCACCCCCAGCAATGGCTCTCGCCCCCGGCTGGTCTGTTTGACCAGCGGGATGCCGTTGGCCTTTTTTTCACGGTTGTCGGTTAAAAAGCTGCGGTGGGTCAACTTGGGGCTGACATAGCCAATGATCCGCCGGTAGTGGGGCTGCAGACGGGTGAGCACAGCGGCTATCAACTCGCTGAGGTAATTGTGTACCTCCACATAAGCGGCCCGCTCGGCCGGCCCCCAGCGATATTTGCCGTTGGGCAGCGGGCTGGCGGTATGGTCTGCTCGCCACAGGCAAACCGCCGTGCCACGATGCTCAAACAGGCCGGGGTCATCGTAGCGTGAGGCCGGCGACAGCTCGCCCCGCCAAGTGTAAATATGCTCATACGGAACCAGCCCCATCGGCTCGGACACAACCATGCGGTGCAGGGTCAACCTCTGGCGTACCAGCGGGCCGGTATTGAGCGTGTCGGGCGCATAACCGGCAGGTAAACTCAGCAGCAGTTCCGGGGGTGTATCGCCCGGCCCGGCCGGTTCAAAGCCCTGCTCCAGCAAAAATTTATTGATCTCCAGGTGTTCTTTGCTCAAGGTATAGGGTTTGACTTTGGTGCAGGGGAACAGGACAAGCACCGCCTGGCCCTGAATCTCCGGCGGTTGGTAATCGTGGCGCAGGTAATGGTGAAAGGCGCTGATGGCCGGATGCTGAAAAGCGTCCACATTTTCCTGGGGGCAGTAGAAAGTCAAGGTGGGGTCGAGCGTGAAGGGCAGCACCGATTTTTTGAGAGAAATGGGCAGCCACGACTCGCGCTGGCTGAGATCGCTCATCTTACATGCTCCTCTTATACCATAATAAACCCAGGAGGATTGGAAGGCTGGAGGCATGGTAATTTACCAGCCCTCCAATCTTCCAGCCCTCCGAGCTTCAGGGAGTGTTCATGTACCAAAAACAATCCCCTGCTGAAACGCGGCAAAGCGTTCAACCGCCAGTTTGACCTCTGCCGAGAGCGGCTGCCGGTGGAGGCGACCTTTGGCTGCCTCACGAACTTCGGCGATCAGCGCGGCTTCATCAAAGGTCTCAATCCGGCCCTCATGCATCACAACTCGGCCATCCACAATCACCGTGCGCACCGAAGCGCCAGACTCGCAAAAAGCCAGGTGGCGATAGGCGTCGTTCAACGGGGCCAGGTGCGGGCTGGACAGGTCGAGCAGGGTCAAATCGGCCAGATAACCGGCTTCGAGTTTGCCCAGTTGTCCGGCTAACCCCAGCACCACCGCCCCGGCCTCGGTAGCCATATGCACAGCCTCGCGGGCCGAAATCCAACGCTGCGGGTTGCGTTCGGCCGGATTATGAATCAAGGCGGCCAGACGCAGGGCCTCGAACAACACCTGGTTATCGCTGCTGGCCGAACCATCTGTGCCCAGGGCCACGTTAACGCCGGCTTCCAGCATGGCCCGGACGGGGGCCAGACCGCTGCCCAGCTTAAGATTGGCTGCCGGATTATGCACCACGCTGGCCCCGGCCCGGGCCAGGTAAGGCAGGTCAGCCTCGGCCACCCACACCGAGTGGGGCAGTGATACCTCCGGCCCCAGCAGCTCCCGCGCCGCCAGCCAGGCCACCCCAGATTTGCCAAAATGGCGGCGGCAGACCCAATCTTGCACATAAGTTTCCAGCAGGTGCATGTGCAAACCGGTCTGGTAACGTCGCGCCAGCTCCAGCGATGCCCGCAGCAGTTCTTCCGTAACCCAGTGCAGGCCCACCGGCCCGACCAAACAGCGCAGACGGCCACTTTCCGCGCCATGCCAGCCCTGGATAAAATCTTCAAGAATGGCGATAATTTCCGGGACCGGCAGAAAATGTTGGCTCAGTTGGGCAAAAAAGGTTTCACCCAGCGGATAGCCATGCGCCACGCCCGCCTCCACCTCCAGTTGAGCGTTTTTGTAGATAGGCGCCACCGCCGCCCGCAGACCGCTGTCACGATACGCCTGCATGGCAGCTTGCAGCGCCGCCGGCTCGAGCGGTGGATTCATCCAAAAGTGGTCTACCACCCCGGTCACGCCGGTGTGGATCATCTCCACTGCGCCCAGCATAATGCTGAGATAATAGTCACGTGGCGAGTATGGGCCCGAGGCGCCAAACATATGCACCAGCCACGGCTCCAACGGCATGCGGTCGGTGGTGGCGCGCAGAATGTTTTCGGGGGAATGGGTGTGGGCGTTGATCAGGCCGGGGATAGCCAGGCGGCTGCGGCCAGAAATCACCCGGTCAAAATCCCCCTCCGGCCGGCGGCCGGTAATGGCCGCAATCCGGTTATCTTCAAGGATGATGTGTTGGTCAGAAGTATAACCCCAGGGCCGCTGGGGGTCTAAAACTGCACATTCCTCGATGAGCAAACGCATGGACATGTCCTCTCTGTATAGTTGTTTTTTAGTTATCAGGCGCAAATTTAGCGCAGTAATACTCCCAGGCCCGCTCCAATTCAACCTCGTGCCAGCGGGAACGGGCTTGCAGTTCGGTGGCCGTAAAAGGGATAGCCCCGCCGAGCGCCGCAGCGACTACTTGCAGCCAGGCCGCCTCTTCCAGGTAAATGGCCCGCACACAGGCCTGCCGCAGTGAGCTGCCCGTGACCACGCTGCCGTTGCCCCGCAGCAGCACCGCCGCCTGAACGCCCAGGGTAGCCGCCACGGCCTGCCCCAGCCTATCGGTGGTGATGAGGTCATTGTCCGGGTGGACAGGCGCCTCTAAGCCCAGCATCCCCCCAAAGCCATGCGCGGGGCGCAGCGCCTGGTTGGCCACCCCCAGGGCCGCCGCCATGCGTGAGTGCGTCCGGCAAATAGCGCCGACATCAGGCCGGGCGCGATAAATTGCCAGATGCAGCCAGCGTTCCAGGGGTGCGCCTACCCCGCCGGGGCCGGCCATTAATTCCCCGGCCAGGTTAAAGGTGAACAACTCGGCCACCTGGGCCAACCCCGGCCCCCGGGCCGGGGTAATCAGCATGCTGTCGTCGTCCAGGCGCACGCTGACGTGCCCAAACCCCTCCACCAATCCCAGGCCGTCAAGAATCCGGCAGACGCGGATGATTTCTACCCTGGTGAGATCATCAGAATTGCTCACTTAGCCTCCATCTCAACCACAGACCGCTGACGGCTGACGGCCAAAAACAAGCCCTGCTATTTGAGTTACTCTTAGAGCGGTCAGCCCTCTTCCGCCAGCGGCCCTTTCGTCCAAATCCGCACCAGCATCTCGGTGCAGTTCCAGCCATTGGTTGGAGTTTGGTCCTGGGGACAGGCCGAAAGGGCGCAGACCAAATCCTCCAGCGCCTCCAGGGTCAAGTAAGAGCCGGGGCCATGCAGCGGCTCCAGGTAAACCATTTTGCCGTCAGCCTCAATTTGATTGCGCATGAAAATATTCCAGGCGTTCTCGCCGTGCGGTTCCCAGTGGCCCAGGCCGAGGCCGGCCAGCCCTTCTTGCATGTTGACCAGGCAACTGCGGTGGTCGGCCAGCCCGTAACGCTTGAGGTAAGCCTGCGGGTCGCAGCAGGGCACGATAATATCATGGTAGCCAACGGTATCCTCGACCAAACGCATCAAATTGTTGCGCCGGTTGCTGGCCAGCACATCCCCCACCTTGAGCGTTACCCGCCAGTTTTGGGTGATGGTATGGGCCGGCGAGAAGTACTCACCGGGGTCATCGGCCTTAAAGGCCACCAGGTCGCCCACCTGCTTCCCCTGCACGTCTACAATCTGCATGTAATCCCCCCTGGCTACCCAAAAAGCGCAGCCGTGGCTCGGCGGGGCCAGAACCTCTGCCTTAAGTTTGAAGCCGGGAATATCCGGGACCTGCATCATGGTAGCTTAACCGTACTGTCAACTAACCTATGTGAATAATTGTCAACTAACCGGTGTTAGAATGGT
>CAZDMM010000705.1:0-4319 GCA_964505845.1 uncultured Caldilineaceae bacterium | reverse complement strand
GTCATCTGTAACAGTGACCAGGGTAGCCATTTTACCAGCCCCCACTATCTCGACCGGCTGCGTCAGGCCGAGGTGCAGATCAGCATGGATGGTCGGGGACGGGCGCTCGATAACATTTTTACCGAACGCTTATGGCGCTCGGTCAAGTATGAGGAGGTTTATCTGAATGAATATCTGACCCCACGCGAAGCCCGGCAAGGCTTAAGTCGTTACTTTGACTTTTACAATCACGAGCGACCGCACCAGGCTCTGGATTACGCCACCCCGGCTGCGGTCTACTTCAAACCTTTCTATTTGTCAGGAACAGAACAAACGTTAACGAACGAACGTTAACGAACACGAACGGATCAAACTAATGTTAAAAAGACAAGGAGTGAATAGGACTTTAAATTTCGGTTTTCGTGTCTTGACAAGATACTGCTGGCGAAGTCGGTAAAGGTTTCAGATAAGCTTCTCATCTTTCAAGCTCGAATATTTTGACGTATGATGTGGGAGAAGGTCCCTATCATATGATGCAATTGGAGGAGCAAGACGATGCTACCACAGACGCCAGAATTTATGATTATTCCTGAACAGACAGCCCGGATTGCCCGGGCGGCCTTTCCAAAAGGCAATCCTTACATGCGGATGCGAGATGAATTGGGTTCGATTTATAACAATCAACAATTTGTTTCCCTGTTTTCTCATCTGGGCCAACCGGCTGAAGACCCAGCTCGACTAGCCTTAACCACGATTATGCAGTTTGCCGAAGGACTCTCGGATCGTCAGGCCGCCGATGCCGTGCGGGGGCGGATAGATTGGAAATATGCCTTAGCTTTGGAAATAACCGACCCTGGCTTTGATGCCTCCGTCCTGAGTGAATTTCGGGATCGGTTCATTGCCGGTAGCGCCGAAATGCTGCTGTTTGAAACGATGCTCAACCATTTACGAGAGCATAAGTTGCTCAAGCCAAAAGGACGGCAACGAACCGATTCGACCCACGTCTTAGCCGCTATCCATATCCTCAACCGCCTGGAATGTGTGGGCGAAACCCTACGCCATACACTCAATACGTTGGCGGTGGTATCACCAGATTGGCTGCGAGACCAGGTCCCAGCGGTCTGGTTTGACCGCTACGGTCGACGGTTTGAAGAATATCGCTTGCCGCCCGGTCGTCCTGAGCGGTACGCCTTAGCTGAACAAATCGGGACCGATGGTCGCCACCTCTTGACCGCCATTTACGATCCCTCGGCTCCGGTCTGGCTGCGTGAGGTTCCGGCGGTGCAGATTCTCCGCCAAGTTTGGGTGCAACAATTCTATGCGGCTGAGTTGGATCAGTCCATCCGCTGGCGAGTGGCCGAAGACCTACCCCCAGCGCCGCTCCTCATCAGTTCGCCCTACGATCCCGAGGCCCGCTATAGTAAAAAGCGTGAGACGGAGTGGACCGGTTATAAAGTGCATCTGACCGAAACCTGTGACGATGATTTACCTCATCTACTGACCGATGTCCTCACCACCCCCGCGACTACCTCAGATTTTGAAGTGACCCCCACCATTCAAGCTCATCTGGTGGCCCGTGATCTTCGACCCGGCGAACATATTGTGGATGGCGGTTACGTCACGGCTGAACATCTGGTCAGCAGCCAGCAGGACTATGGCATTGATCTGTTGGGACCAGTGTCCGAAGATCACAGTTGGCAGGCTAAGGCCGATGATGGCTTTGCGGCCGCCCAGTTTGTGATCCACTGGGAAACCCGGACTGCAAGCTGCCCTCAAGGCAAAATCAGTGCCGCTTGGAGGCCCCGGCAGGACCATAACGGTCATGCCACGATCCAGATCAAGTTTGTCAAAGCTGATTGTTTGGCTTGTGCCCAAGGCTCAAGTTGTACCCATTCCGTGACCCAACCCCGCTTAATTATGATCCGGGCGCAAGATCAGTATGAGGCCCTCCAAGCCGCCCGAAAGCGACAAACAACGGAAACCTTTAAGGCTCAGTATAATACTCGAGCCGGGGTTGAGGGCACTATTTCTCAAGGAACCAGGACCGGCGACTTACGTCGGTCCCGGTATGTTGGCCTGGTTAAAACAAAACTGCATCATCTACTGTTGGCAACTGGCATCAATCTGCTCCGAGCCTGTGACTGGCTGGCTGATGTCCCACACTCACGCACCCGCCGTTCTGCTTTTGCTCTGCTCGGTGCCACCTGTACCTAACCAAGTCGACTTCGCCAGCAGTATCTTGAAAATTGATCAACCACCCCCGCCACATGGCCTGTCTTTCTCCCCGCCAAATAGCCCTGGACAGAACACGCCATTCGGCGCTGTCTCTGCGGACCAATTCCCGATATACTATCACCAAAGTGTATCCTATGAGTAACCCTATTCTCCTAAACACTGATAGTGAAACCGCCGCCCAAACTGTCACGGCCATTCTGACCCGGCAAGGCCATCGCGTCCTCCGCAGTTTCGATCTTCGTTCGGCCTTAACTGCTCATCCTGATAGCACCTGTCCCTGTCACGGGACCACTCCCTGTAATTGTCAATTCGTCGTGCTGCTGGTCTACGGCAGGACAGCCCGGCCGATAGGGGTCATCGCTCACGGCCACGATCGGGAGACCAGCATGCAGCTTGTTTCGGACCCGCAGGAGAGACCCGACCTCGACTTGGCTGGAGAAGTGATGACAGCGATCGTAGAAGCGGCTTTAAGCTCAGAGGGGGTAAGGGATAGTCAGTAACCTGTCTGGAGACAAGGGGGACCTAGTTGCGTCATTTGCGCCGTGTTGAACCCCTGTATCGCATCACGACGATGGTCGAGCGCGACGCTGATTGTACGATTTAGGGGATGAGCTGCGCTGGCTATGTCGCTCTCGTTAAAGGCACTATCAAAGAACTGCTTGGTGTGAGCCAGGTAGCGGTTAATGCGGAACGGTCTAGGTTTAGCTGCTCGGTATGATTGTGGCTATGCCCTTGGTCACGGCGCGGGTCAAACGCGGGGTTAGGAAAAACTCGTAGACATCAGCCGAACACGCTATACTTTCCTTGATGAAAGGAGGTGAAATCCAATGGCCAAAGATCCTGTCTGCGGAATGGAAGTAGACGAGAAGACCGCCGCTGGCAAATCCGAGTACCAGGGGCAGACGTACTACTTCTGCTCCGCCGGCTGCAAGAAAGCTTTCGACAAAGAGCCGCAGAAGTATGTCGGCAAGGCGCAAGCACATAGCGGTCAGCAGCATCATTAGGGTGTTCACTTTGCCTGGGGCGATTGGCTTTGGCTCAACCGCCCCTCCATATAATTCTGGAAAGGGGCAATCAAAGATGAACTATGGAATTGATCCTGTAGCAACCGCGCAGGCCAAAGCGCGCTACAACCGGATCGCGCCCTTCTATGACAAGATTGAATCGTTGTCTGAGCGCCGGTTCAAACCATGGCGCGAGAAGCTGTGGGGATACGCCTATGGGACCATTTTGGAAGTGGGCGTTGGGACAGGTAAGAATTTTCCCTATTATCCGCCCAATGTAACAGTAACAGGGATTGATCTGGCCGATCAGATGCTCGCCCGGGCGCGAGGACGTGCCCAACAACTCGGTACCCCGGTTGAACTGCGGGAAGGAGACGTGCAGACCCTGGATTTTCCCGACAATTCGTTCGATACCGCGGCGGCCACATTTGTCTTCTGTTCAGTCCCGGATCCGGTTCGTGGTTTACGTGAACTAAATCGGGTCGTGAAACCGGGGGGACAGGTCCTCTTACTCGAGCATGTTCGCCTCGACCGTCCAGTCATCGGGCGGGTGATGGATTGGCTGAATCCCTTCATTGTTCGCCTGTGGGGCGCAAACATTAATCGCCGCACGGTTGAAAATGTACAGCATGCTGGGCTGGAAATCACGATGATCGAGCATCTTGGTCCAATGGGCATGGTCAAATTGATTGTGGCTCGACCTGATAAAACGAAGCATAAAGCTATTCAGCAGTTTCAACTACAGATTTCCCAGTTTTAGATATTCCTCATCAAGGCAGCCAAAGCCAGCCTCAGCCAAATTCGTACCTAGACCCCATCATGCTGATTCGGTCAATTACTATTGGCTACTGCACTCAGATTTTGACAAAATTTGCGGTAAAGAATACCAAGGACGGTGTAGCCCACGTAACCGAAACCCCACCGTCTCAGCTACCCGTTGCACAGCAACGCAGGATTGATAGTGTGGATCGGGGAAATTTCGGTGATGGACAGCAGGCCACCTGGCTTGAGTGCCCCATACCTCTGCCGTAATGCCGCTTCTTGGTTTGGAAGTCGCCGAGCACAGTGCAGAGATAAATCACATCAATACCCTCCGGTGGA
>CAZDMM010000704.1:0-4321 GCA_964505845.1 uncultured Caldilineaceae bacterium | reverse complement strand
TCCCCTCTCCCAATGGGAGAGGGGTTGGGGGTGAGGGCTATTTTCGAAGGAGTCTGACAGTCCCAGCCGGGACGACACCGACAATGAAAATCATATCTACTGACTACTGACTACTATTTTCTGAGGAGCACAGGCTATGACCGACCCAACCAAAAACCCTGATGTCGCCGCGTTGACGGATGACAACCTGCTGGATATTTTACGCCGGGTACAGACCGGCGAGTTGAGCGTGGCCCAGGCCGAGGCCTTGTTAGACGCTGCCTCCGGCCAGGCTGGGGAGCCAAACCCGGCCTTTAACAGCCAGAGCTTCTCTGCGCCGTTGGGCAAAACGGCCAACGGCAAACTCATCTTTGAGCGAGGCGCAGCCGGCCTGACCCTGCGCGGCCAGCTATTGGCCGAGCAGCTTTATACGGCCTATTTTGAGCGCCACGTGCCGGTGGTGCGCGTCAACGGCGGCGCGGTCACGGTGCGCTATCGCGACTTTGGCTTTGGGCTGCTAAACTGGCTGCGTTACGGCTTCAACCCGCCCCGTGGCGAAATAACCTTGAACGCCGCCATTCCCTGGCAGGTTGACATCCACAGCGGCCTGGCCCAATCGGGCCTGGATTTGCAGGCAGTCAAACTGCGGAGGCTGACCATCCACCACGGCGTCAGCGAGGTCAAGATCATCCTGGGTGAGCCAACCGGCCCGGTCAAGCTTGACTGCCACGGCGGCGTCCACAATTTGATCATTTTACGCCCGGCTTCGGCCGCCGCCCGGTTAACCGTGCATGGCGGCGCGGCCAATCTTACCCTTGACAGCCAGACTTTGGGCGCGGTAGGCGGCCCCACCACCCTGGAAACGCCCCATCTTCAAGCCAAACTCGATTATTACGACATCACCGTTCACGGCGGCGCGCACAATTTTAGGGTGGCTGGGTTGTAGGGATTCAGAAATCAACTGCTTACTAAAGAAAGAGCCGGAGATTGGAGATGAGTTCTCAATCTCCAATCTCTAACCTCTATATTTCAGGAGGCAAGCCACATGGAGACCATTTTGCCCAAGGACCAACCTTTAAACGATGAGGAACTGATGGAATTATTGACCCGGGTGCGCCGGGGCGAAGTTAGCCCGGAGGAAGCCGAGCGGCTGTTAAGCGGCCGGCCAGAGTTTGCGCCACCCCCCAGCCAGCCGGCCCAAGAGACAACCCAACAGGGCCAACCTGCCAGCCAAACCGCAGGGCACACCACCTCAGCCCCCCTGGGTCAAGCTAAACAAGGAACCTTAATCATTGATACCCTGGCTGCCTACTTTACCATTGACAGCGCCAGGCTGGGCGCCGATCTCTTCCAGGCCCGCTATGCCGGCAGCTTTCCCAGCGTTTGGGTGGACGGGCACACGGTGACGGCCCGTTTCAACTACTTTTCGTTGGGCGCGCTGCAAGAATGGCTGCGCCGGCAGCAGGGCGAGCATCCCCGCGCCGAGTTCAGGCTCAATGCGGCCATCCCCTGGCAGTTTGAGATGCACAGCCACATGTCCAACCTGAGCCTGAATCTGGGGGGAGTCCGGCTCACCGGGCTGGAGGGCAACGGCAGCATGAACAACATCAAGCTGGTGCTAGCCCCGCCGGTGGGGCCGACGCCCCTCCACTACGACGCCATCGCCAGCGCGCTTGAGATTATCTGCCCGGCCCACTGCCCTCTGCGGGTAGAGGTGCATGGCAATACCAACGCCGCTAACATCCTGGGCCACAAGTTTGCCAGCAAATCCGCCTGGCAAACCCCCAACTTCGATGCTGCACCAAATCGTTACACCATCGTCTTGAGCGGCGAGGCCAGTTCGCTAACCGTAACATCCGAATAATTCCCATTTTTATTAGACAAACGGAGAAACTCCTATGGAATCCACTAACTGTAACGTGGGTATGGCTTCGCCATGCCAAAATTCAGACACGTTTGGGCAAACGCCGCGCCGCGCCCTGACCTTTGTCTTTGGCGTGGCCGTGCTTGACCTGCTCGGCCTGACTTTACTGCTGCCGGTTATCCCCTTTTTGGTGCAACAGTATGAGGCCGGGGCAGTTTATGTAACCTTGATGACGGTAATTTATGCCGCCGCTCAGTTTTTGGCTGCCCCCCTGTTAGGGCGGCTGTCGGATCGCTACGGGCGCAAGCCGGTGCTGCTCATTTGCCTGCTGGGTTCGGCTATTGGCTATTTTCTCTTTGGGATTGGGGGAGCGTTATGGGTGCTGCTGCTCTCCCGCCTTATTGACGGCGTTACCGGCGGCAACATGTCCATCGTGTCGGCCTACATTGCCGATGTGACCCCACCGGAGGAGCGGGCCAAAAACTTTGGGTTGGTCGGCATGGCTTTTGGCATCGGCTTTATCTTTGGCCCGGCCATTGGGGGCGCTCTCAGCCAGATAAGCCTGGCCGCGCCCGCTTTTGCCGCCGGAACGCTCTCGCTGCTGGCGGCCCTGGCCGGCCTGACCCTCCTGCCGGAGTCGCTGCCGCCGGCGCGCAGAGCTGGCGGCAAAATCACCGCCGGCGACATCAACCCCTTTGCCTCCATTTGGCGCATGCTGGGCCGCACTCCGCTGGGGCTGCTGCTGCTGGCTCAATGCCTCTTCACCTTTGCCTTTGACGGCATCAACACGACCGGGGGAGTTTTTGCGATGGATAAATTCGCCGTCACCCCTCTGGCCCTGGGCATGCTGTTTGTGCTGATCGGCCTGGTGCTGGGCGCCACCCAGGGACTCATCGGCAAGCTGGCCCCCCGTTTTGGCGAAAAGAGCCTGGCCATTACCGGCTTCGGAGTGATGGCTGTAGCCCAGACGGCTACCTTTTTGGCCCCGGCCTACTGGTGGTGGTTCCCGCTGCAAGCCCTGGCCAGCATGGCGACGGGCTTCATCTTCCCCAGCATGGGCGCGATGATTGCCAACTCGGTTGTTCAAGATGAACAGGGCCAGGTCAGCGGGGTCAGCACCTCGTTGAACGGGCTGATGACCGTGCTCGGCCCGCTGGCGGCCGGCCTGGCCTACGATCACCTGATGCCAGGCGCGCCTTATTGGGTTGGGGCGCTCTTGTTTACAGCGGCGGCGCTCATCCTGCTGCTCACAAATCCTGCGGTGAAAAAATTCAGCGCATCATGAAATGATGCGCGAGTTTGGCTGGAAAAGTGGTGAGTGGGTCTGCCTCCGCAAAATCTTCATTCCATCTTCACAACTTGTTCATAATTGGTCACTATGCTGATCAAAAACTTTGATGCGATAGGGGGTAAATTTTATGACTATTCTGGATCGTTTTCGACTTGATGGGCGGGTTGCTCTTGTCACCGGCGGCAATCGAGGACTGGGTAAAGCCATGGCTCAAGCCCTGGCCGAAGCCGGGGCCCAGGTGGCCGTGGCCGGCCGCCAGGCCGAACAGGCCGAGGCTGCGGCTGATGAAATTCTAAAAGCCACCGGCCAGGTTTGCCAGGGCTATCGCTGCGATGTGACCGTACCGGAACAGATCACGGAGTTGGTTCAGCAGGTGCTCAAGGACTTTGATCAGATTGATATTGTGGTTAACAACGCCGGCGCCAACATCCGCCGGCCTATTGAAGAACTATCGTTGGAAGAGTTCTGCCAGGTGCAAGACACCAACCTCACCGGCCCGTGGTTGCTGTGTCGAACTGTGGCCGCTCATCTTAAGGAGCGGCGCTATGGCCGGGTGATTAATATTAGTTCGACCGCCGCCGTCAACAGCAGCGTCGCTGGGTTGACTCCTTACGCCAGCAGCAAAGCCGGCCTGGTGCGGCTGACCCGCACCCTGGCGGTGGAGTGGGGGCCTTACGGCATCACGGTTAACTGCGTCTTGCCGGGTCCCTTTGCTACCGATATAAACCAGACCGCCCGGCAAGACCCGCACCTAAATCAGCAGTTTCTGGCAGCTATACCTCTAAGACATTGGGGCGAGCCGGAAGAACTGGGCGGGCTGGCCGTCTTTCTGGCCAGCGATGCCAGGAGTTTTGTCACCGGAGCGGCGATTGTGATTGATGGAGGCCGGATGGCCTAGTAAAGTAAAGGGGGGAAACCATGACTCTTTATTCGTTAGCTTTATTTTTGCACCAAGAATACATCTTCCTGCCGCCTACGTATACAACTTTAGATGGATGACAGATTGGCCGATTCACCGATATAATCCGAACAGAATCTAAAAATAAATAAGCGTACAGTTTCCGCAGGGCATGGTCAAAGTCTTACCTTCTCGGAAGCTACATGCTGTTTGAGGCCAAGAAGTGGTCCAAATCCCCGCCAATTTTGAGACAAAGCTTATTTGGAGCTTCCGGGAAGGTTTGCCAAAT
>CAZDMM010000703.1:0-4341 GCA_964505845.1 uncultured Caldilineaceae bacterium | reverse complement strand
CGCCGTACAGATGGGCGCAGTCAACCACCAGGCCCACGTTGTCGCGCTCGGTTTTTTGCACAATTTCCCAGGCCCCGCGCGGCGTCCGCACCGAACACCAGCCAAAGCCCAGCAGCTCAAAAGAGAGCTTGACCCCATACTCGGCGGCAATGCTGCCCAGGTCGCGCAGCACCTTGACATGCTCATCTACAATCTCCTCCCAGGTGGTTTGGCGCGAGGGGGTGGGGCTGGGCACCACCACTACAGTGGGGCAGCCGATGGCCTGGGCGATGTGGCACAATTGGTGGCATCTGGCCTGGATTTGGGGGTACTCGTCGCCTCTGAAGGTGATGAACTCGATGGAGTTGATGGACATCGGGGCCACGCCTTGCCCGTCCAGCAAAGCCTTCAGGTCGGCCAGGGAGTGGTTGGCCAGGTAAGCGTCAATCTTGGCCCCCCACAATTCCAAAGCTCTAAAACCGGCATGGGCTGAGGCCATGACATCGGTTTCCAGGTCGGCGGTCATCGAGGTAGCTCCGTGAAAACCTAATCTCATTGTGAATGCTCCTTTCGTTAAGATTTGGGCGGCGCGGTTGAGGCCCGCACAATCAATTTAACCGGCAGGGTAATGGTTTGGGCCGGTACACTGCCTTCTTTTTGAGCCAATTCCAGCACAGTTTGCCCGGCCCGGCGGCCCATCTCGGCCACCGGAAACTTGACGGTGGTTAAAGGCGGGTTGAGGTAAGACGAACCAATCGTATCGTCATAGCCCACCACCGAAATATCATCTGGCACCCTCAAACCGGCATCAAAGATAGCGCGCATGGCCCCCACGGCCAGCACGTCATTGTGGGTAAATACAGCCGTAGGCGGGTGCGGCAGGGCCAGCAACTGCTGCATGGCGGCATAACCGGCCGACTGTCCGGCCTTACTCTCGATCACCAGGGCCGGGTCAAAGGCAATCCCGGCTTCGGCCAGCATTTCCCGATACCCCACCAGGCGCAGCGAGCTGAGGGCGCTGGTAGGTTCGCGCCTGATAAAGCCGATGCGGCGGTGTCCCAAGGAGAGCAGATGTTGGGTGCCCAAACGGCCGCCCTCCCGGTCGTCAATAGCAATGCTGTGGGTATCTGGTATATCGTGTTCCAGAACCACCGTAGGAATATGGGCTTGCTGCAAGGGGGTGAGGATAATCTGGGGGGCCTGGCTGGGAATCACCACCACCCCGTCCACCTGCTTGGCCCGCAAGATTTGAGCCAATCTTTTTTCCTTACCCGCGTCGCGCCCGGTGCCGCACAACATCACCATATAACCTTCGGCGGCACAGGTTCGCTCCAGGCTGTCGGCGATTTCGGCATAAACGGGGTTGGTCAGGTTGGGGATAATCAAACCGATGATGGCCGTCTGTTTGCGGCTCAAACTGCGGGCCAGCTCGTTGGGGTAATACCCCAGTTCTTTGATGGCTTTTTTTACTTTGGCCTGGGTTTCCGGGGCTACCGGACGCGGCCCATTGTTTACCACGTATGATACCACCGCCACCGAAACCCCGGCATGTTCGGCTACTTCTTTACGGGTAACCTGTTTTTTGTTGGCCATGCCTTCACCCCGGCCATATCTGGCCCGTAGCCACGTTAAACGACTTTTTGCCGCAACTTGCCAGGCAAACTCCCCCCGGCCTGTACGTCTGGGCTGTACCCGTAAGGCATTTTACGTTTGTGAAAGAGGTGTTGAGGGTAAAAGAAGGATTGAGGGTGGAAGTTGAATCTACCCGCGTTGTCTACCCGCGTAGAATAACACAGCGGATTCGGTTTGTCAAATTAACCCGCATGATATGGTCGCAAAACTATCGCTATCAATTTAACGATTGCCCGCCCTAGCCAGCCTGCCGTTGGGCTTGACCTTGCGTTTTTGATGCGCCAGCAGCAGGGCCAGGGCGCACGAGGCCAGCCGGCTCAAGGGCTTATCGGCCCGGTCGGTTAAGGCAATGGGCACGCGGCCGCCCAGGATAATATCGGCAGACTGCCCCTCGGCCAGGTACTCCAATTGCTTCACCAGCAGCGTCCCGGTCTCCAGGTCTGGCGCCACCAAAATATCTGCCTGGCCCGCCACCGGCGAGTTCAGCCCTTTGGCCTCGGCTGCTTCTCTGGAGACCGCATCATCAAACGCCAGCGGCCCATCCACCAGCCCGCCGCTAATCTGCCCCCGGTCGGCCATTTTGCATAAAGCCGCGGCCTCCATGGTTGAGTTCAGCTTGGGGCTGACCCGCTCAATGGCCGACAGAAGCGCTACCCTGGGGGTTTCAATCCCCAGCAGCAGGGCCAAATCAATGGCATTCTGCACGATGTCGCGCTTGTATTCCAGGCCGGGATAAATATTCACGTTGGCGTCGGTAATGAAGAGCAGGCGGGGATAGGTGGTCAGGTCCATCAGCGCCACATGGCTCACCCGCCGGGCCGTTCTAAGGCCGCTGTCTCTGGCGACGACGGCCTGCATCAGCTCCCCAAGCATCAACGAGCCTTTCAGCAGCGCCTCAACCTGGCCGGTGCGGGCCATCATCACCGCCTGCGCGGCCGCCGCATGGCTGTGTTCGGTGGGGATAAGCTGGTAGGGCGACAAGTCCAGCCCTTCGGCCTGGGCGGTGGCGCGGATTTTCAACTCCGGCCCCACCAGGATAGGGATGATGAGATTGGCCTGGGCCGCATCTACCGCGCCCAGCAAAGAGTAACGGTCAACCGGGTGGACCACCGCCATCCGAACCGGCTCCAGGCCCTCGGTCAGCTTGATCAGTTGGCGAAAATGCGCCCCATGATCGTGTAGGTGCAGTTCCGGCAGGATAGCGCGCGGACGCTTGACCTTGTGAGTGGGGGCCAAAATCTCCGCTTCGCCGCTGATAACCTCTTCGCCGTTTTGGTTGACGCACTGGCAGGCAAAGGTGATGCGGCGCTTTTCCGGGTTTTTGGCGGTGGCGGTGGCCGTCACCGTGATGGTATCGCCCGGCGCTACCGGCCTTTTGAAGCGCAAGGTCTGGCCCAGGTAGATAGCGCCGGGGCCGGGCAGCTTGGTACCCAGCAGGGTAGAGATCAACGCCCCACCCCACATGCCATGTGCAATAATCTTGTGGAACATGTCGCTCTTGGCGTATTCCTCGTCCACGTGAATGGGGCTGATGTCGCCCGACATGATGGCAAAAACTTGGATGTCCTCCTTGGTGAGAGTCCGGGTCAAACTGGCCGACTCGCCAATTTGGATTTCATCAAAGGTGCGGTTTTCGATGTAGTCCATGGGTGTCTCCTTATAGACCACCGCCGGCCGCAAAAAGGCGGGAGTGGAGCACAAAAGCTGTAGCTTTTGCACTCCAGATTTTCGTTTTTACGGCGGTCTACGGTCGGCGGTCAGCGGTCGTCAGTTTGCAAATTAAGCTGCACCACCACCATCTCCTCATCCTCGCCGGGCCGCAGCTCAAACCCCACCTTTTTGGCCAGGGCCAGCATGGCCCCATTGGAGCGCAACACCTCACCCCGCAGCAGTTCGGTGCCCCGCTGGCGGCAGTAGCGGATCATTTTATCCAGCAGAATCCGGCCCAGGCCCTTTCCCTTCAGGTCTGAGCGCACGATAATGGCCAGTTCAGCCCAGCGATTGTCAGAATCGGTTACGCTGCTGACCACACCCAAAATTTGCGCCCGGCCCAATTCAGCCCGGCGAACGGCCACAAAAGCCATCTCCCGGTCAAAATCAATCTGGGTAAAGCGGGCCAATTGCGAGTGGACCAGCTCACGCTTGTAGGCAAAAAAGCGCAGGTACACATCCTCCGGGTCAAGCTGTTCAAAAAACTCCCGGTACTGCGGCTCGTCTTCGGGCCGGATAGGCCGCAGCAGGGCCGGGCTTCCCTCAAAAATAAGCTGTTCCTCCAATTCTTGGGGGTAAGGGCGGATGGCCAGGCGGGCCGCCCCCGGCCAAGCAGCCGGCTGCACCCGCATACGGGCATCTACCGCCAAAACTCCTTGCTCATCGGCAAAGAGTGGGTTGATGTCAAGCTCCGTAATCTCCGGCAGGTCGGCCACCAACTGGGCCACTTTCATCAGGGTAAGATAGATGGCGTTCAAATCGGCGGGCGGACGGGTGCGATAACCGGCCAGCAGCCGAGAGATGCGGGTGCAGTTTACCAGCTCGCGCGCCAGGGTTAGATTCAACGGCGGCAAAGCCACCGCCTGGTCGCCGATGATTTCTACGGCCGTGCCGCCCTGGCCAAAGAGGATCACCGGCCCAAAAATGGGGTCGGCGGCGGCGCCGATAATCAATTCATAGGCGCCGGGCCGGCGGGCCATCTCCTGCACGCTGAAGCCGGTCAACCTGGCCTGGGGCTGG
>CAZDMM010000702.1:0-4343 GCA_964505845.1 uncultured Caldilineaceae bacterium | reverse complement strand
AGTTTCGCCACGCAATTGGGTGTCCAAACTCAGTTTGGACACCAGCCGCCCATGCTATGTGGGAAATACTCAAAAGTTTTCCGGCTTTCCTATCTTCCAACCTTCCAGGTTGGCCGATCTTGATTATCAAGAATAGCCCGGTTATATGGACACAGATTACATTTTACAACTCAAGGGTATTACCAAGCTTTATCCCGGCACGTTAGCGGTTGACCACGTAGATTTAGCCATCCGGCGGGGGGAAGTGCATGCCATCGTCGGCGAGAATGGGGCCGGCAAGTCTACTCTGATCAAGATGCTGACCGGGGCAGTCGCGCCCACCGCAGGCTCAATTGAGTTTGACGGCCACAGCTTCAGCGCCCTCACCCCCGAAACGGCCATTGCCAAAGGTATCGGGGTGATCTACCAGGAATTTAACCTGGTGCCGGGCCTGAGCATTGCCGCCAATATTTTCCTGGGGCGAGAATTTCGGCAGGGCATGTTTGTCAACGACCGGCAGGCGGAGCAGGCGGCCAAAAAGCTGATTGACGAGTGGCAGGTCAATCTTGATCCCCGCGCCCCGGTGCAAAGCCTGAGCATCGCCGAGCAGCAAATTGTGGAAATCATCAAGGCCATTTCCCAGGAGGTCAGGCTGCTCATCATGGATGAGCCAACGGCCAGCCTGACCCTCGATGAAGTCAGCACCCTGTTCCGGCTGACCCGCCAACTCAAAGAAAACGGGGTGACGGTGATTTACATCTCCCACCGCCTGGAAGAGATTTTTGAGCTGTGCGACCGGGTGAGCGTGATGCGCGACGGCCACCACGTGACCACGTTGGAGGTGGCCGAAACCAATGAGCCGGCCCTGATCCGCTTTATGGTGGGGCGGGAGATTGGCGATTATCCCCAGAAAGCGCCGCCCCAAGCGGAGGTCTTGTTGTCGGTGAGGCAGCTTGCGGATGGACACATGTTTAGCGAGGTTTCCTTTGAACTGCATCGCGGCGAAATTGTGGGCATGTACGCCCTGATCGGCGCGGGCCGGACCGATGTGGCCCTGACCCTGTTTGGGGCCAAACCGCGCCGGGCCGGGGAAGTCCATTTGCGCGGCAAGGCGATCCACATCGGCAACCCTGCCGAAGCGGTAGCGCACGGGCTGGGGCTGGTTCCGGAAGACCGTAAGGGCCAGGGTTTGATTTTATCCATGCGCTCCAGCCAGAATATGACCTTAAGCACCGTTGAGACGATTTCGCGCCAGAGTTTTATCAAGCTGGATCAGGAAGAAACGCTGGTAAAACATTTTCAGGGCAAGCTGAAAATGCAGGCCCACGTACCGAGGGAAGAGGCCCGCAACCTGAGTGGTGGGACGCAGCAAAAGGTTGTTTTGGCCAAGCTGCTGGCCCGCCAGGCCGATGTGATTCTGTTTGATGAGCCGACTCGCGGCATTGACGTGGGGGCCAAACACGAAATTTATGAACTGATGGTCGAGTTGTGCCGCGAAGGCAAAGCCATTTTGATGATCTCATCGGAGATGCCGGAATTGCTGGGCATGTCTGACCGGATTTTGGTGATGCGCCAGGGCCGGCTGATGGGCGAATTCTCACGGGCCGAAGCAACCGAGGAAAAGCTGTTGAGCCTGGCAGCGGGTCGAGAAGCCGCCGTTGCCTAACCGGTTTCAAGAATTTTGTCTGGAGGTATAGGGATGGAAGTCATCGAAACGGGCAGCACCGTCAAAGGTAAAAGCCGAGGCGAAGGTGGAATAGGCCGCTTTTTTTCCAACGCCGGGCAAACGTCGAGCCTGGCCCTGGTTTTGATCGCCCTGTTTGTCTTTTTTTCGCTAACCACGGAAGCCTTTTTGACCAGCGCCAACCTGATCAACGTGGTGCGGCAGGTCTCTTTTACCGGCATCGCTGCGGTCGGGGCGACTATGGTCTTGTTAATTGGCGGCATTGACCTGTCGGTAGGGTCGGTGCTGGCGTTTACGGGCGTCATCGCGGCTAAGGTTATCATCGAAGCAGGCTATCCTCCCATGGTGGGGCTGCTGGCCGGGGTGGTTGCGGGGATGGCCGCCGGGTTGATCAATGGGCTGATTGTCACCAAACTGCGCATTCCGGCCTTGATCACCACCCTGGGCACGCTGACCATCATTCGCGGCATCGGCTTTACCCTCACCGGCGGGTTGCCCGTATTTGGCTTCCCTAAAGAGTCCTTCCTGGGTTTTGCCGAAGGGGTACAGGCCATTGGCAAGGGCTATGTGTTGGGCATCCCGGTGCCGGTGATTATTATGGTGATTGTCTTTATTCTGGGCTATATTTTCCTGTATCGTACCTATTTTGGCCGCTACATCTATGCTATCGGCGGCAATCTGGAAACGGCCCGGCTGTCCGGCATCAAGGTGCAGCGCATCCAGTTGTTGGTTTATACCCTGGCCGGGCTGCTCACCGGCATCGCCGGGATGATTGTGATGGGCCGGGTCAATTCGGGTCAACCCAGCCTGGGCGTCGGCTTTGAACTGGAAGTGATTACCGCTGTGGTTTTGGGCGGGGTCAGCATTGCCGGGGGTGCGGGCAGCCTGTTGGGCGTCATCCTGGGGGTCTTTATCATGGGTGTTTTGAGCAACGGCTTGATTATTTTGAACGTCACCGAATACGACCAGATGGTGGTGCGCGGCCTGGTTTTGCTCATTGCCGTTGGGGTAGACCAGTTGAGAATCCGGGCCAGAGGGCGGTAATTAATCAAGGTAGCAGGGTTGCAAGGTAGCAGGGTAGCAACGTTGTTGTCTGACTACTGACTACTTCCTACTGACTACTATTTTTACAGGAGCAAGGCGATGGAAAGCTGGGAAAAACAGTTTGAAATGCTGGGCAATGTTTTAACGGAGCGAGGCATTGACGTGGCCGGGGTGATGTCGGCCCTTAAAAACCAGGTCATCGAGATGCCCTCATGGGCGGTGGGCAACTCCGGCACGCGCTACGGCGTTTTTAAGGAAGCCGGGGCGGCCCGGCACATCTGGGACAAAATAGAGGACTGCGCCGAAATCCAGCGGGTGGTCGGCGTTTGCCCGGTGATGGCCAGCCACGTGTTGTGGGATGTGACCGACGATGGCCGCTACGAACCGGTACGGGCCTATGCCCAGGAACGGGGCCTCCAGATTGGCACAGTCCACCCCAATACCTTTATGGGCCAACAGTTCAAATTGGGCAGCATTTGCAGCCCGGAGGAACCCGTGCGCCAGTCCACCATAGATCACCTGATTGACTGCGTGCGCATCACCCGCGAGATGGGATCAAAGGTGATCGGCATGTGGCTGGCCGATGGCACCAACTATCCGGGCCAGGATCACTTGCGTAGCCGCAAACAGCGCATGTTCGAAGGTTTCAAGGCGCTGTATGACGCCATGGACGAGGATATGACCCTGGCGATTGAGTACAAATTTTTTGAGCCGGGCTTTTACACTACCGATCTGATGGATTGGGGCATGTCCTTTTTGATGTGTTCCCGGCTGGGGCCGCAGGCCAAAGTGCTGGTGGATTTGGGCCACCACGCCCAGGGAGTCAATATTGAGCATATCATTGCCATTTTGATTGATGAAGGCAAGCTGGGCGGCTTTCACCTCAACAACCGCAAATACGCCGACGATGATTTGATGGCCGGCACTATCAATCCCCTGGAATTGTTTCTGATTTTTGACCAGATTGTGGATGCGGCGCAAAACCCGGCCACGGCGGAAACGGCCAACAACATCGTCTACATGCTCGACCAGTCGCACAACGTCGAGCCGAGTATCGAGGGCCTGATCCAATCGGTGATGAACACGCAGACCGCCTATGCCAAGGCCCTGCTGGTAGAGCGGCCCAAGCTTTACGCTGCTCAGGCCACCGGTGATATTATCCTGGCAAACCGGACGGTGATGGACGCCTTTGAGCTGGATGTCCAGCCGCTGCTCAAGCAAGTGCGGGTGGAGATAGGCCGCGAACCTGACCCCATCCTGGCTTACCGCGCCGGCGGCTATGCCCGCAAAATCGCCGAGGAACGCGCCGGCTCCGGCAGCGGCACGCTGGGTGGTTGATAGAGGAGGCGAGGAGGCGAGGATAGGTGAGGCGAGGAATTTTCTTCGCTTCTTCGCCTCACTAACCCTCGCGTCATTACTTTGAGGAGGACAAACCATGAAACGTGTTGGCATGACCTGGCAAGTTGACCCGACCCGGTGGGAGGAGTACAAAGAAATCCACCTGAATCCCTGGCCGGAGTTAGTCCAAGCGATTCAAGAGGTCGGCATTCACAACTACAGCATTTTTGCTTTTGGTACGCGTGTCTTTGCCTACCTGGAAATTGATGGCGACGATCCTTACCAGGCCCTCAATATC
>CAZDMM010000701.1:0-4344 GCA_964505845.1 uncultured Caldilineaceae bacterium | reverse complement strand
CACACTCCCGCCGCACCGCCGGCCCTGGTTGGCCGGCTGCAGCCTGCTGACCGCCCTGCCGCTGGTGATCCTGATTGGCATTGTGGCCGGGATTTTTATTGCGGCCCGGCAGAGCGGCCGGTTGAACGTGCTCATCCTGGGTCTGGATCATCGCCCCGGCGAAAATCTGCCCGCCCGCACCGACAGCCTGATTTTAGCCACCTTTGACCCCCAGCAGCCGCACGTCGCTCTGCTCTCCATCCCCCGCGATTTGTGGGTAGACATCCCCGGCCACGGCTCAAACCGCATCAACACCGCCAACTACTTTGGCGACTTGGATCAACCGGGCCATGGCCCGCTCCTGGCGGTGCAAACGGTACAGCAGAATTTTGGCCTGACGCTGCACGGCTACCTGGAACTGGATTTTAACGGCTTTGTGGCCCTGGTAGACGCCCTGGGCGGGATTGACCTGGAGGCGCCGGAAACAATTGTGGATGATCGCTATCCCACCCCCGATTACGGCGTCACCACCATCACCATTCCGGCCGGCCCGCAGCACATGGACGGAGCCACCGCCCTCATCTATGCCCGCACCCGCCACGCCGACAGCGATTTTGGCCGCGGCCAGCGCCAGCAGCAGGTGCTGCGCGCCATGCTGGCTAAAACCTTGCAGCCCACCACCTGGCCGCGCCTGCCGGCCGCCTGGGCCGTGGTCCGCCGCTACTTCCTCACCGATTTGGGTGAGGTGGATTTGGCGGCTATCTTCCTGTCCGTCATGCTGGTTGGGCCGGAGGGAGTGCAGAGCTACGCCGTTGATGAAGAGATGACCATCCCCTACGTCACCGACTCCGGGGCGCAGGTGCTCCTGCCCCGCTGGGAGGTGATTTTGCCCCTGGTAGGGGAAATTTTTTAAGCCCAAAAAGGGGGTCTGTTCCAGGTTTTAGGTAGAAACCCGTTTTCTTCAAGAAAACGGGTTTCTGACCCAATTTTTTAAACCCAAAAAGGCCCGCACTCAGGTGCGGGCCTTTTTATTTCATAGTTGTCAATCGTAATTTACCGGGCCAACCTTGCCGCTGTCCCAATCACCCGGCTGGCGGGAGAACTCAAAGGTGGCGTAGGCCGCGCCGTCCATATAGGTTTTCAGAGTCAACTGCGTGCCGTCAATATGGATGAAGTACAGGCCCGCGTTCAGCCCGGCAAAGTCGCACGCGCCAGGGCCTTTGCTGCCGGTGAGGCAGGTGGCTTTGTAGCCGCCGCCCTCGCTCTCGGCCACTACCGTCAGGCCGGAAGCCGGAGTTTTGATGAGGATGTTAGACCAGCCGCCGATGTTCTGATGGGGCTTGCTGGGGTTTTCCCAGGCAGACAGCACCCAGCCATCCGGTGAGGCGTAAGTTTGACCCTGGAAGCGCACCTGCTTGCTAAAGGCCACGTTGACGCGCTGGCCGGGGTCAACACTGATTTGCACTTTTTCAGAGGGCGTTTTGGCGTCGTCTACCCACACATCGTAGTCGCCGTCGGGCAGGTAGCGGAAGGCGATGCTCGACGGGCCAAACTCGCCGCTTAGATACTGCGTCTCACCCTTAACCTCGTAATCGCCGCTGCGCAGGCGCACCAGCTTGCCAAATTCAGGCCCGGTCTGGACGACCACGGTGGTGATGCCGTTGGGGTCGGGGCTGCTAAAAACCTCATCGGCCCAGGTTTCACCGCCGTTGACCACCACTTCCAGGGGGTGCTCGGCCAGCGGCAAAAGGGGCTTGGCCGCGCCTTTTTGATAACCGGGCGCAGGCGGCGCATTGTCGGGGCCGGTCGCCTTATACTGTGGTTCTTTAAAATCCGACGGTTTGGGTACATAAGGGGCCGGGGCATACTGCGGCCCGTAGCTTGGCGGCGCGGGGGGAGCATAGGCCACCGGCGCGGCGGGCCGGTAGCCAGGGATGGCTAACTGCTGGCCTACCCACAGGTATGAGTTGTTGCTCAAGCGGTTGGCCTGGGCCACCTGCCAGGGGTCAACCCCATAGCGAGCGCAAATACCGCTCAATGTTTCACCCTGGGCTACGGTGTGATAATAACCGCCGGGGGGCGGGGGGGCCGGCGGGCCATAGTTGGCCGGTTGAGGCCGGTATCCCGGCACGCACAAAGTTTGCCCCACGTAGACAAAATCGGCGTTGTACAGATTGTTCAACCGCAGCAGGTCCTCAGGGGTTGTGCCGTAATTCCAGGCAATCGAAGATAGGGTGTCGCCGGTTTGCACGGTGTAGGAATTGTTGCAGCCGGAGCCGGGGTAGTTAGGGGGCGGCCCATAGCCGCCCGGAATCACCAAATCCTGCCCCACGTAAATCAAATCGGGGTTGGCGATGCCGTTGAACCGCATGATCGCCTCGGCGCTGACGCCGTACTGGTTGGCGATGCTGTCGAGGGTTTCACCATACCTGACGGTGTGAACATTACCCCCGCCTTGGCGTCCGGGCGCGGCCAGCGCCGCCTGGCTGCTGACAAAGATGAGGGTTGCTACCAGGACCAAAACCGCTAAATACCTTTTCACGATCTCCTCCTACCCCCATATTTAGGGGATGTGGACCATTAGCCTACAACAGGTAGACAATTATCGCATAGTAGTATACATAATACCCGGAATCGTGGAATATGTCAAGTTGTTCTGTGAGACTTTTACCCCACACTTAACCAACGATTTTATTGCGGTGAGGTATCCCCTGTGATAAGATAACACCGATTTTGGGAGACCCACGACTATGTCATCCTTCGACCGCGCTGAGCCAAAGGCCCCTCGCCCTGCGTCCCTTTGGGATGGGCAGGACAAGTTTCGACCCGTCCGGCGAGGAGAAATCCCTATCAACTTGTCCTATCCATTGCTTCTCATCCTGCTCACCGGCTTTGCCCTGCGTCTCTTTCGCCTGGGTGCGGACAGCCTGTGGTACGATGAAACCGTGAGCGCCTACCTGGCCGCCCAGTCCCTGCCCGGCCTCATCGCTCACACCGCCCGCGACATCCATCCGCCCGCTTATTATGGGCTGCTCCACTGCTGGGCCGGCCTGGCCGGCCAGAGTGAATTTGCCCTGGCCTTCTTTTCCCTGATTTTTGGCATGCTGCTCATGCCCCTCACCTACCGGCTGGCCCGCCGCCTGACAGGCACTCCGACGGTCGCTGCCTGGGCCATGCTGCTGGTGGCTATCTCACCCTTTAATATCTGGTACAGCCAGGAAGTGCGCATGTACACCCTGGGCGCGGCCCTCGGCCTGGCGGCGGCCTACTGCCTGTGGCGCGGCCCAGGTCGCTCTTCAGAAAATAGATTTTGGAGTGCAAAAGCTATGGCTTTTGCACTCCGGCTTCTTGAGGTTCGTGAAGACTCCCTGGAAAATAGACCGGGGACAGGAGACCGGAGACCGGTGACATATACCCGGTCGTCGGTCCCCGGTCTTCGGTCATTACCGGCAAAAGATTTTCAGCCCATGCCCCTACGTCACTGGCTGGGCTACTTTCTGGCCGCGACGCTGGGTCTGTACACCCTTTACTACTTTGCCTTTTTGCTGATCGTTCTCAATTTCTTATTTCTTATTTCTTATTTCTTCCCTTCCCCCAACCGGACCAAATTACGCTCGCTGCTGCTGGTCAACAGCCTCGTTCTCCTGGCCTACCTGCCCTGGCTGCCCACCCTGTGGCGGCAGGCCGCCGAGCCGCCTGTCCCGCCCTGGCGCGACGCCGCCAACCTCTCGCTCTGGGCCGTCCTCAGCGAAAGTTGGTCGGCCCTCTCCCTGGGCCAATCCGTTGACCCCATCACTGTTTGGCCGATTCTGCTGCTAACGCTGGCCTTATTCATATTAGGGCTAGTCTCTCTCCACTCCTCCACTCCTCTGCCCCCCTACCCCTCTGCCCCTCTTCTCTTCCTCTACACCTTCGGCCCGCTCCTCCTGATCTACCTGCTTTCCTTTATAACTCCCCTTTATCACGTGCGCTACCTGTTCACCTACTCGCCCGCTTTTTACATCATCATCGCGGCCGGCCTGGCCTGGTTGACCTCCCGTCGTTGGCGTTGGGCGGCCATAGGAGCCGCCGGACTTCTCATTGCTGCCAGCTTCTTCTCGCTCTACCGCTATCATTTTGATTCGCGCTACCGCGCCGACGACTACCGCAGCGCGGTGCGGTTCATTGAGCAACGCTGGCAGCCCGGCGACGTGATCATGGTCAATGCCGGGTATGTGTATACGGCTTTTGTCTATTACAGTGATTTTCCTCATCTGGAGCGCCAGCGCCTGGCGCCCTATCCCGCCTCTCTCAGCGCCGAGTCCCCCCTCCTGCTGCAAACCGGCACCGTAGTCGGCAGCCCGCCGTTGGGCTGGGGCGACCCGC
>CAZDMM010000700.1:0-4350 GCA_964505845.1 uncultured Caldilineaceae bacterium | reverse complement strand
AACCACATCCGAAAGTGAGCATATTCGTTTTTGTCATTTGCGTTCTGACTATTTCTACCGCTTTTTCGGGTGTGACCGGCATCTCGGCGGAGGGGGTGATCGTACCGGTGCTGCCCATCATATTGCCACCCATCATCATGCCCATCATCCCGTACCCCCCAAAGCCGGACATCAGGCCATATTTGAGGTTCCACATCATATTGGGACCCATTTCGGGGAAAACGGCTTTGCTGGTGGGATCAACCAGGACTTCCATCACGCCGATACCGCTGTCCTTTTCGACAATCCGGCCATAAGCTTGGTTATCGAAAATCATTACTTCGTCCAATTTTAGGTTGGTATCGTTCAAACTGGTCACGTAGGTATTGAGGGTATCGGTGGCTTCGGCCAGGGTCAGGGGTTCGGCGGTGAAGAAGGGGCTGTTGCTATTGACCATCATCCCGCTGCCCATCATGCCGTTCATCATGCCGTTCATCATCTGGCTCATCATTCCGCCCATCATCCCGCCGGGGCCGCCCATCATACCGCCAGAGCCATCCATCATGCCACCAGGCCCAGACGGCGTTGTTTTGGTAACGGCTTGGGTGTTGCCCATCATGCCGCCGGATCCACCCATCATCCCGCCCCCCATCATACCGCCGGGACTCTGGGCAAAGGCCGGAACGGCAGCCAGAACTCCGACCAGAAGCAGAACGGCCAGGCCGCTAACAAGTGCGGTTGAGAACCATCGTTTTGCGTTATTCATTGTTTATCTCCTTGTTAAGTAAAAATTTTGGAACTTGTTGATTGAGTATAACTTTATCTTATCGTCTGGTTATGAACTTTTTATGAGGGTTGTATGAAGTTTTGGTAAAGAATGAATCACCCCTTATTTTGACTTCAAATGAACAATTCTCGCTAGCGAGTTTACTCCCTCTGGCATGGCGGCGGAAGTGTCATCTGGCGCGATTCCAGGCAAGCCAAATGGCGGGTTAAGTTATCCTTTTAAACGAACAAGGCCGACCTTTTCAGCCGGCCCTCATCTTATCGCGCCTTCGACCGCCGGGCGTGGATCACTCCGGCGGGTAAAGGTCGGCGCGGGTAAGCGGTAGGTGGCTCTGACCTGCTTCCGGCTTTACCAGCAACGTCTGATTAATGTTAAGGTCTCCGGACTCGAAGCCACACGCAGAAGCCGCCATATACAGCCGCCAGGTGCGATAGGTTACCTCCCCAGCCACGTTGATGGTCTCAGCCCGGCGTGCCTCCAGCCGGTTAATCCAGTGACGCAGGGTTAAGGAATAGTGCTCCCGCAAATTCTCCACGTCGCGCACCTCAAAGCCGGTTTGCTCGGCAATGAGGTTGACCTCGCTCACCGGCGCCAGTTCGCTGTCTGGAAAAACATAATGTTGGATAAAGGCGCCGGAGCCGAGGAGCCGCTGTTCAACGAATTTCTGCCAGCCGGACCCTCTACCGGTGCGTCCCGACCGATGACAACACGGGTCCGGGCCGGTAGCAGCCACGTGCAACACAGGTGAGCGGTGGGAGATGCCGTGATTAAGAAACAAACCGCCGGGCTTGAGTAAGCAGTAAACTTGGGCAAAATATTCCGGTAAATGGCTCCGGCCCACGTGCTCAAACATGCCAACGCTGACGATCTTATCAAAGGACTCACCTCCGAAATTGCGATAGTCCTTGAGCTTGACGCTGGCCCGGTCGCCCAGGCCAACGCGCGCAATCTGGAAGTTGGCGTAGCTGGCCTGGTTCTGGCTCAGGGTGACGCCCAAAACGCGGACGCCGTATTTCTCGGCAGCATATCTGGCCAGGCCACCCCAGCCGCAGCCGATGTCTAACAGTCGCTCACCGGGTTTGAGGCGGAGCTTGCGGCAAATGTATTCCAGTTTGCGTGCTTGCGCAGTATCCAGGTCTTCCGTGCCGATGGGAAAGTAGGCGCAGGAGTATTGCCGGCGCTGATCGAGCCAGAGGGCATAGAAGTCGTCGCCCACGTCGTAATGGTACTGGATGGCGACTCGGTCGCGCTCACGGGAGTGCCGCGCGCCGTGCAAATGTGCCGGGCCATGGCCAGCCGGTCGGGCCGGGCCGGACCTCGGCAGCGCCAGGATTTGGCGGGCTAGGGTAGCGATTTCAGCCAGGGAGAAGGTCCGGGTGGAGAGGGCGTTAAGCAGCGAGAAGGCCGAGAAAATGTCGCCTTCGAGATCGAAGTCGCCGTAGATGAAAGCTTTACCCAGGGAGAGTTCGATGGGTGGGGTGAACATCCGCCGCAGCGCGCCGGGATGGGTGAGGACCAGGCTGAAGGTCGGGCTGGCGGCGGGTAGTTCGGAACCCTCCCACAGGCGTATGGTGAAGGTACGCGGCAGCGGAAAGAGCCGCTTCAGCACCAAGATAGCTTGGGCCAAGACAGGGTCAGGGATTGAGAGAGACAGCACTTGAGACATTAGTTACCTCCATTGCCAGTGAACCTTTCCCCGCCTATTTCCTTTAGTTCGACGTTGACTGAAACATAGCTTAATGTGATAGAACCTACATCATTTAGCGTCAGCCTGAGAAATCATCTTATGGTAACACCGCAACCAGACGTGCGACCCGGTTGTTCCCGGCGTCGGCCACCCCTACGCTTCCGTCCGGGCCCAGGGCTATCCCTGCCGGCAGCCCAAAAGCATCTTCCTCAGACCCATACCGGCCAAACGCGGCCACCGGCTCTCCGGTTGACGAGAAGATGAGCACCCGGTACTCTTCGGGATCGGTGACATATATCCGGCCCTGCGTATCCACGGCCAGATAGGGCTTGTTGTCGAGCGAGGCGCTACCCCAAGCCTGCACCGGCCAACTGCGGAGGAACTGCCCCTCGGCTGAGAATACTGCCACGCGCCGGTTCCAGGTGTCGGCCACGTAGACCTCCCCGGCAGAGTTGAGCGCGATTCCCACCGGTTCGTCCAATTGGCCCTCCCCCTCTGCACCGAACTCAAACAGGAATTGACTGTTCGAGTCGAAAGCGACCACGCGTTTGTTGCCAGTATCGGTCAGATAAACACGCCCTGCCGGGCTGACCGCGATACCGCGCGGTCCCCAGAATTTATCCGGCCCCGCTCCGATTTGCCCAGAGCTGCCCCATTCGAGCAGGAACTTGCCATTCGCGTCGAATTTCTGCACGCGATGATTCCAGCTATCGGCGACAAAGAGGTTGCCCTGGCTATCCACCGCCACTCCCCACGGCTCGACGAACGTGCCGGGGGCAGGGGGAATTTGTCCGGCGGGTGTTCTGCTGCCCCAGACGGTCAGCACCTTACCAGCGCTGTCAAATCTGATGATACGTGAGTTGGCGGTGTCGGCCACGTAGGTCGAACCGTCCGGGCCGAGGGCCAGACCTCGCGGCGACTGAAGACTCCCGGCTGTTATGATTTGGAGGGATTTCACTGGACGTTGGATGCTGGCGTAGGCGTCTACCGGAGCCGGTGTATTGGCTAACATGGTTGGACCCAGGCTTAGACTCAACATTTGCGCTGCGATGTCTTTCTGTATGTAGACCCGCATCCGGCTGGCAAAAGGCCAGTCGGATGGAGGATTCAATGTCTGGTTGGTCAATTCGGCGTAGCGGCTGTAGTCGCGGGCCCATAAAATGTCCCACAGCGCCTCGCGCATGGCCGGGTTGGTGAATGCATTACGGAGGCACTCCCAGGTCAGGTTTTTGTAGTCTTCCAGCGGCCACCAACGAAAAATTACCTCAAACCGATGGTAGCGGCTGCCGAGGAAGGCTTCCACCTTCGACCAGTTCTTGGAGCCGGCGATGACCACTGGCGCATCCAGTGCCTCGCGGTTAGGTTCGGCGCCGAAGAAGGCCTGCTTGGGAAAATCACGCAGGTACCAAACCATCGGCCAGGAAACCTCGTCGTCGTAAGCGACCTTCAATTCGCGCCCTGCACCCGTGTGGTTGGCAAGGGCTTCTACATCGGCCATGACCCACTTCACCCCCGGTGCGCCGTGGGCGTAACCGATGAATTCCGTGGTATAATCGTAATTGACATAGTTGGCGGCAAAAGAGGTGCGGACGGTTAGCAGCAAGAGCACAGCGACAGCGCCAAGCGCCACTCCCCGCTCGAGGGTTCCTAGCCGTTCACCCAAATTTCGCCCCCACGACCACGCTCCTTCAAGCATCTGTCCGATCCACCAACCGGTGAGCAGGATAAAAGGTACCACCAGGTGGGTTGAGAGCCAGGGCATTTTTTCGCCGGCCAGGGAAAGGGCGATGAAGAGCAGCCCGGCCCAGCCCATCGCGAAGGAGACGAAGGAGCGAGAGAACGCCGATAGCGATTTGCGGCGAACGAGATAGTACAGCGCCGCGAGCACGCCCCCGAT
>CAZDMM010000699.1:0-4351 GCA_964505845.1 uncultured Caldilineaceae bacterium | reverse complement strand
TCGACGGCTGCCAGCCCAGCCCCTGTTGATAGAATGTCAGCGCCCGTTCAAAATCTGCAACGCCCAGAGTAATAAGGTGCAACTTTTGTTTCATAACTTACCTCCGAGTAGTGTATTTGCGCTTTTCGTAGCCGTCTCAAACCAGCACGTAGATTACCCTCAGTTCCATCAGTTCCCTTAGTGGTTCACCGGTTGGCTGTAAATTCGCAGCACGTGACCATCGGGGGTGCGGCATAAAAAGGTGCGGCCAAATGGCATGTCGTGCGGTTCCCCCACCATCTCAACGCCCGCGGCGCGCCACTGATTATAGGTGGCGTCCACATCGCTGACAAGCAGGGCTGTGTCAAAATTTTGGCCGATACCCTCCTGTTCAAAGCCGCCTATCAGGCTAAAAATCGCCCCTCCCTCAGTCTCAAACTGAGTGTAGAAGTTGGGCATGCTTTCGGCGGCGTTGACCTTTAGCCCCAACTTGCCGGTGTAGAATTCGGTTGCCTGGGCCACATCCTTGACCACCAGTCCCAGAAACGTCACTTGTGTATTCATTTTGATTGCCTCCATCATTTTGGATTTGATTTGGTAGCTTCACTATACTTCACCCTTCCTGACAACGGTATGTCAGGAGGGTTCTACTCAGGCGGCTGGCACTGAAAACGGGTCAATTTGGGTGTTTTGACCGATAGCGTCCAGAATTTAGGCCAAAAAGCGCCTGTCACCTGGCGTTTAATTGATTAAGTGGCAACTTGAATTATTTTAAGTCCAGACCGGTTGTGCTATACTACCCCCAAGGAGGACCGGCTATGGATTTACAACTCAGCGCCGAACAACAAATGATTCAGGCTGCGGCCCGTGAATTCGCTCAAAATGAGGTGGCCAAAGTGGCCGCTCACTATGATGAAACCGGCGAGTTCCCCTACATCACCGTCAAAAAAATGGGGCAGCTTGGCTTTATGGGCATCGAAGTGCCGGAGGAATACGGGGGCGCCGGGCTGGATACGCTCTCTTTTGCCCTGGCCATGCAGGAAATTGACAAAGTTGACGCCGCGCATGGCACCATTATGGCCGTCAACAACTCGCTCTTTTGTTATCCCATTATGTTGTACGGCAGCGAAGCGCAGAAACGAAGATATGTCACACCGGTGGCAAGCGGAGAAAAAATTGGGGCTTACTCTTTGACCGAGCCAATGTCCGGCTCCGACGCCGCCACCATGCGCTGCCGGGCCGAGCGCCAGGGCGACCATTACCTGATCAGCGGCACCAAAAGCTGGGTTACTAACGGGCCGGTGGCCGATTACCTCATCCTGTTTTGCACCACCAACCCGGAGCGCGGCCATCGCGGCATCACCGCTTTCATTATTGACGCCGACCAGCCGGGCCTCCAGCGGGGCCGCACCGAGGATAAGATGGGCATCCGGGCCAGCGCCACCTGCCAGATTCATTACGATCATTATCGCTGCCCGGTAGAAAATCGGCTGGGCGAGGAAGGGGAAGGTTTTAAAATTGCCATGACCGTGCTTGATGGCGGGCGCATCGGCATTGCGGCCCAGGCGTTAGGCATTGCCGAGGCCGCTTACGAAGCCAGCCTGAAGTACGCCCGCGAGCGCGAAGCCTTTGGCCAGGCCATCGGCCATTTTCAGGGCGTCCAGTGGAAGCTGGCCGACATGAAATGCCGCATCGAAGCTTCGCGCCTGCTGATGTATCAAGCCGCCCTGGCCAAAGAGGCCGGCAAAATCTCCGGGGCACGCTTCACCACCGAAGCGGCCATGGCCAAGCTCTTTGCCAGCGAAACCGCCATGTTCTGCGCCCACCAGGCCCTACAAATCCACGCGGGGATGGGCTACAGCAAGGAGCTGCCCATCGAGCGCTACTTCCGCGACGCCAAAATCACCGAAATCTACGAAGGGACGAGTGAGATTCAGCGCATGGTCATCGCCCGCAATGAATTGGGGCTGCGCTAACTGGATATTTATAACATACATAACCAGCGAGAAATAGAAGCAACTTGAGCAGCGTTATTCAAATTGGCGGCATTGCTGAGGAGACCACTTTCAAGTTGGCTCCAAATTTCACCCGCCATTTTCTTCTCAATGGCTGCTCCCACAAAGAAGGTATAGGGTGAATATCCTTCTTTTGAAAATGCTTCGCGGATGCGATCAAGCGCCGTGCGGGCTGTTTTCCAATGTTCATCCGCGCCGGCCGGGTCTATTCCGCCCTTAAGTTCACCGAGAGCAACGTATGCCTCTGTAGATTTGTAGTCTGCCAGTTCTTCGGGATCGAGGTTGAACAAACACAGGTCCACATTGTTTTTAAGTAGAGGTACCGTTAAGTTGTAAATCAAGGTGCGGCTTTTACCCTGACTGTGCCAACTCAGGCCGCGCAGAGATAATTCTATATCCGCATCCTCATCGGTCATATCAAGCCATTGTCTGGTTTTGGCGTGCTGCCAGCGATATTTGATACCCGCAATTGCCAGGGTTGAAATAATGGCGCGGGTCAATTTCCGCTGGGCCACAGCACCGCCGAGATTTCGCATCGAGCCGCCCAAAGCATCGCCACGAATCAGCAAAAATCTAAAAACCAATTCCTCGACAAATTTTGGGCCGGCTGGCTCAAGAAAATTACTGATAAGCCCATTGATAGCCTCCGTTTTATCTTGAGCCAGCAGATGATTGAGAGCTTTGTCGGATAAGCCCGCCGCTGTCAACAGACCAGCTTCGATCCCTCGGATATTCAAAAGCTCAAGGGGAGTTGTAGCCTGAGACGCCGCTTCTTGGAGTGCCCTTGCTTCTGCCACATAGGGTGTAGCGCGCCGGTTCTTTTCAAACGCCAGAGCAATAAACCCAGCACGAGTGGCTTCATATGACGTCACCAGCTCATCACTGGAATGCAAATGGTTGCGATACGGAAATGGGGTTACGTCACTCACACTTTTCTCCACACATAAACACATTTTCGTAATGGTTCGCGCCCATGTGTGCCCATTTGTTGGCTGCTATTGCCCTTACCATCTGGTAGTACCAAAATATTTTCCACCCTAAAACCCAGTTTTTCGGCCAAACGAGACAGTATCATATCTACCGAGATGCTCGCACCCGCATACCGGACATTATCATTAACCATAAATAGGGGCGCATTTGGCTTCAGCACGCGGCTACATTCGGCGATAACGCAAGCCATCTCATAAAAGTAACCCCGCACCATTCTGGGAATACCATTATTATTCAAGCTGCCCTGAGCTTTTTGATCATCCAAATAATTCAAAATCACTTGCAACAATTCCTGTTCATTCGCAGCTGTGATGGCGGCGAGCCAGTCTGGATTTAGTTTTAGCAGATCTTTGGCTCGGTTTTCGACCGTGCAGCTTAACATTTCTTGCCGGAGTTGGATCAGCTCTTTTTCACCGATCCCCAAAAGAGCTAATTCTAAAGCATAGGTGCGAGTGTAATCGTAACGGTTACAGTAGGGCGGCGAGGTGATGATGGTATCGTAAGCCTCACTGTGCAAGGTTGGTAAAATCTCCAAGCAAGAACCGTGATATAGTTGAATTTCGCCCGGCGAGGTCTTTACCGAAAAAAGATTCAACTGTTTGGCCGCAGGTTTCAAATCTACCAGAATTTCATCAATCTTTTCAGAGATGGCTTGGGCAAAGGTCAAGATTTCACCTTTGTCAAAAGGTTTACTGCCCTGTCTGCGTCTAGAGCGGTGATCCCAACGGAGGTATTGACCATCCTTACGAGTGTAGCTGATCGCTTCCAAAACACACAGCAAGGCAAAACGTAAAACCTCCTGTACTCGACAGTTTTCCTGCTGACATGCCCCCATGTACTTCTCGATATCCTCTTTAGTTTGGCCGGGATAAGCGCCCTGGGTAATACGTAGTTCAGGGAGCGGCACCTTTATGAGAGACTCCTCCCAAATTCGCTGGCCTGACCAACTTTTGAGTCTGGCAAAATCATCGCTCGTAAACTCTGCCTCCAAGAGTTTTTTGGTAGCAATGATCTGCTGACCAATAGGCAACAGCTCAATGCCATCAGCCTGAAGACCCATTGCGCTGGCAGTAAACAAGGCTGTACCACTACCCGCAAACGGGTCTAAGATTTTTCCACTGGTAATCCCATACTTTTGTAATAAATGTTCAACCAAAGAAGCCGAAAATGCTTCTTTGTATTTATACCAGCGATAAATAGGCCTGGCTTTATTAGCCTGAAAACTGACTAAAGGGCGAGTCAGTGAAGATTGGATGACAAACTTGGACTTGAACTGTTGCTGTAAGTTTTGATCCAGCCGTTCGATCTCTTCTAAGGTGATACTCTGTCTATTGGTCAGAGCAACATCTAAGATGTTTAACACAACT
>CAZDMM010000698.1:0-4365 GCA_964505845.1 uncultured Caldilineaceae bacterium | reverse complement strand
TGTACGAACGCGCCCTGACCATCCGCGAACACAGCCTCGGCCCCACCCATCCCGACCTGATTTATAGTTTGAACAATTTGGGGTTGCTGCTGGCAGCTTTGGGTGAGGTGGAGACGGCCCAGGGCTATTTGGTTCGCGCTCTGGCTATTGGTGAAGCCTGGTTGGGGCCGGAGCATCCGCACACGCGCACGGTGCGGGAGAATCTGGCGGGGCTGGGGCGCAAGCGAGGGTCAACGAATGGGTAACGGATAAACGAATGGAAAACGGCGGCTATTCGTTTATTCGTTGGCAGGCGGCAGGGCTGGGGGGTCAACGAATGGGGAGGCGGCGGCTATTCGTTTACACCGCACCTCCCGTGGGACGCCGGGACGGTGTGCGGCCACTAGGGGGCCTTTGGCTCTGGGTGCAGGTGTTCGTTCAATATTCGTTGACAAGCGGGCCGGGTCAAAGATCAAGACAGGCTGGATAACAGATCGAGGCAGGCTGGATAACAGATCGAGACGGGCTGGATCATAGATTGAGGCTTGATGGACTGACAGCTTTAATATGACGGAGTTCTCATTATGGCCCAAGGTCAGAGCAGGATCAGCGGAATTGAAGGATTTTTGTCCTATTCCTTTTTAATATCTTTCCTTCCGAAAATTCTGCGCTTGCTCTCGATTCACCACGTGGCGGGTCTGTCCGAAATTTTAGGAAGCTCGGCCTGGATAGCCATATCCAGGCCCCCATCGCCGGATATGGCTATCCGGCGAGAGCAAACTCGCCTAAAATTCTGGACGCACCCCACCACGTGGCTCTGACATTGATTCGTGTAATTTATTGGCGTATAATAGGCACAATCTTCCCGAAAACTGTCAACTTCCGCCAAGTTAGCCACTTGACACTTGACACTTGACACCTGACACTTGACACTTAATCCGTGAGACTAACCCAATGACCGACGAAACCCTGACCAACTGTCCCCACTGCGGCAAAAAATTACCCCGGCCCGATGTGGCCTTTTGCCCCAACTGCGGCGCGCCGCTGCGGGGTGAAGCGGCCCAGGCCGCTGATACGGTGCATGGCGGCTCGCTGGCCAAGATCATCGTTCACCTTCCGGGCGAGGAATCGCGTGAGGAGTTTTTGTCCAAGTCCGTCACCACCCTGGGCCGGCGCAATACCAATAATATTCAGATTATGTCGCCCATCGTCTCCGGCCAGCACGCCCAGATTGAGCTGACCCGCCAGGGCCACACCATCACCGATCTGCACAGCACCAACGGCACCTACCTCAACGGCAAGCGGTTGGAGCCGGGCAAGCCTTACCCCCTGGCCAATAACGATCTCATCCGCTTCAGCGACGCCCTGGGCAACTCGGCCAGCCTCACCTACATTGCCCCCTCCTCCTTTGGCGCCGTGGGCCAGGTCGTCATCGCCAAAACCTTCAATCTCCAATCGCAAATCTCCTATATCGGCCGCAGTCCCAACGCTGCCATCCCGCTGGACCACCCCGCCGTCTCCTGGAACCATGCCCGGATTATCCAAAAAGATGGGGCGCAGGTTGCCATCCAGGATTTGAGCAGCAACAACGGTACCTTTGTTAACGGGGTACAGCTTAAAGGTGAACGCACCCTGGAGCGGGGCGATGTGGTGCAAATCGGCCCGTTCAACCTGGTGTACCAGGGCGGCGGGGTGTTTGCTCCCTACTCCGCCGAGCGCAACTTCCGCCTGGAGGCGGTCAACCTGGAAAAGCGGGTCTACCCGGCCAACTTTTTGGGCCTGGCCAACCGCTCCCGGCCCCTGACCATTTTGCAGCCGCTCAACCTGGTCATCAACCCCCGCGAGTTTGTGGCCCTGGTGGGCGGCAGCGGGGCCGGCAAAAGTACCCTGATGAAGGCCCTCAGCGGCGTCAGCCCAGCCAGCAGTGGAACGGTGCTGGTGAACGGCGACAACCTGTACGCCAATTACAACCTCTACCGCAATCTGATGGGCTACGTGCCCCAGGATGACATCATCCACCACAATTTGGAGGTGGGCCAGGCCCTCACTTTCGCCGCCCGGCTGCGCCTGCCCGACGCTACCGCCGCCGAAATCCGGCGACGGGTGGAAGAGGTGTTGGGCAAGGTCGGCCTGACCGCCCAGGCTCACAGCATGGTGCGCGATTTGAGCGGCGGCCAGCGCAAGCGGGTCAGCATTGCGGCGGAACTGCTGGCCGAACCCTGGATCTTCTTTTTGGATGAACCGACCTCCGGCCTGGACCCCGGTCTGGAAAAGCTGATGATGGATACGCTGCGCCAACTGGCCGACGAAGGCCGCACCATCGTTTTGGTGACGCACGCCACCGGCAACATTGCCAACACCTGCGATCAACTGGCTTTTATGGCTCGCGGCGGCGAGTTGGTTTACTTTGGCCCGCCCGACCAGGTGACCAATTTTTTCCAGGTTGACAACTTCCCCGATGTCTACACCCGCCTGTCGCAAAGTTACCGGCTAAAAGATGATACCGCTGTTCCGGCGGAAATCAAGCCGGAGTATGAAACCATAAAAAAGACCTTTGAGGTTTCGGAATCCTCAAAAGCCTCATCCATCGCCGCCGGGGCGCTGTGGGCGGAACATTACCGGCGCTCGGCGCTGTACCAAAAATTCATTGCTAACCGCCAAAGCGGCGAGGTTGCCCGCCCGGTCACCGGGGCCGGCAAAGGGGCGGGCGGAGGCATGCCGGAGCAGCTTAAGCAGTTTGGGGTGCTGGCGCAGCGTTACTTTGCTTTGATCCTGCACGATAAAATCAGCCTGGGGGTGCTGCTGGCCGTTATGCCGGTCATCGCCCTGTTTTTGCTGCTCATCAGCAGCGGTTCGGCCCTGGTGGGGAACACGGCTGAGGAAATCAAAGCCATTTTGGAGGCCGATGGGGTTTACAACGTGGCCTACCAGGCCCAGGAACTGCTGTTTATGCTGGCCCTCTCGGCCAATTTGCTGGGCCTGTTTGCCGCCTCATTTGAGATCATCAAAGAAGAGGCGGTGTACCGCCGCGAGCGCATGATCAACTTGCGGCTGTGGCCCTATTTTGCCTCCAAGTTTATCGTGCTGGCCGGCTTTATGCTGCTGCAATGTTTGTTATTGCTGCTGGTGCTGGGGCTTAAAATCAGCTATCCGGGGGTGGGGGCGGTAGTGGGATATTATTTTACCCTGGTCTTTTCGGCCCTGGCCAGCGTGGCCCTGGGGCTGTTCCTCTCGGCCCTGGCCCGCTCGCGGGATATGGTGATTTATCTGGTGTTGATGGCCCTGTTTGTGCAAATTGTCTTCTCCGGGGCTATCTTTGAGCTAGGCCCTGTAACCACCCCGCTCTCCTATTTGACTATTACCCGCTGGTCATTAGAAGCATTGGGGACCAGCACTAACATGGAAGCTTTAAACGACCTGGGCCAGACCCGTGTTGAGCGCGAAATAGACCTGGGCGGCCGGGGCAAGCAAAAAGTGGTAGAAGATGTCCCCACCAGGGTAGAGTTTTTTGTTAATTACAGCCACAGCGCCCTAGGGCTGCTCTCACGCTGGATTTTTCTGTGGGCGCACACCCTGTTGTGGAGCGGCCTGGCCATCTGGCTGATTAAGCGCAAAGACGAAATTTAAGAACAAGTAGCAAGGTTGCAGCGTAGCAAAGTTGCAAGGTAGCAGGAACTAAAGGAACTTGGTATAGAATTTCATAAATTCGTGACGAAATGATTGACTGGAGTCGAGGCTTTAGCCGAGTTGAACCGATTTTGGCTCGGCTAAAGCCTCTACTCCAATTCGCTATGAATTTGTGCCAAACTATGTTCAGGAACTAAAATTCCGTCAGTTCCTTCAGTTCCCACGGTTCCGTCAATTCCATCATCAGAAAGGATTTTACCCAATTTATGAATCGTCAAACGATCACCATCGGTATTGTGGCGGCGGCTATTTTGCTGCTGGCCGGAGTGGGGGCGCTGGCCTATGGTATTTCGCAGGGCGGCTCCATTCCCGGCCTGGCCCCGACCGCCACCCCCACCCCCCAATCGCCCTTTGCCGACCTGCCCAACATCAAAATCACCCCACCGGCTTCGATTGATGAGATTGCCCAGAAAATTCGGGCCGATTATCCAGAACTGGCCGATTTGCTGGAAAATCCTGAACTGGGTTCAGTCTATAAAGATTTCTACCTGGCTTACCAACAGGGAGGCCAGGAAACAGCCATTGCCCTGGCTCGCCAGCGCGGGATTCTCAACGATAACGATGAAGTTGTCATGACTTTAGTATTAGATAGTGAGAATCCAGACCCTCTCATTACCGAGTTAGAAGCCGAAGGCGTTATCGTTCAGGGCAGCTTCGGCAACAAGATTAATATTGCCATCCCGGTCTCGCTCATCGAAG
>CAZDMM010000697.1:0-4378 GCA_964505845.1 uncultured Caldilineaceae bacterium | reverse complement strand
CTGAGGTTGGTTTTTGCGCCTGTGATTGCATTGTCAAAATTAGAAAAGCCCCGATTGTTTCCCCGCGTTGGAAACGGGCGCACCATGCGCGGCGTCACCACTGTTATTGGCTTGTCTTCCGTAAATCCGACAAGTGCGAATAATCTCATAGCGATAGTGGCTGATCCCATTCCAATAATACATGGCAGTATGTTATGGGCAGCCGATGTATTTGGTATTTGCCATCAGCCCCATCAAAATGCACCCGGAATACTTTGGCGCTTTCGTAATATACATCTGCCGCCATACTCTGCCGGCCCTGGCGCTTGCCTACCGGCACGACCGTAAAATTTGCCATCAATTTAAGGACATCAAGAGGAATTTCCACTAATTGGTAGTGGATTAGACCCTACTGCCGGATAGCGCGAAGCATCAAAATATAATCGTAACGGGATAAATGTCGCAATGCATGCCCAATAAGACTCTCCGAGTCCCAGGGCCCTGTTTCAGTGGTGCAAAGTTTAGTGATATTAATTAGATTGGGATTTGTGCCTTCACCGGTTTCGGTTTTAAGCGAAATTTTGGTAGCGCCAACCAGCAAATCGTGTTGAGGAGTATTGGCCGTACTCAACACAACGTGACTTGAAGGTAGGCCCGATCTCTTGAAAGCTTGCGCAACGAGCGACTCAAAGAATGCACCTTGAGGTGGATGATTAGGATAAATTGAGTGATGTAACTCTATCAGAGATTTCAATATCGTGAGAAATTGGGAGTCAAAAAGGGCGCTTGATTTCGCTTGCATGGAAGCGTTCCCTTTCGTTATCGCGCATCCACCAAAAAAGTCGGTACGGTGGAGCCGCCGCCGGCGGTGACGTTGAGCAGCTTGGCGGTGGAGAGACGGGTCAGGCAGCTATAAACGCTGTCGCCGTGGAAGACAAAGGGGGCGGTATCGAGCATGCGCTCATAAATTTGTAGCTGGCCGTTCTCCAGGCTGGGGTAGGGTTCGCTGGGGATGTCAATGCGCTCCTGCACAATGTACGGGGTGGAGAGGGCGGTTTGTACCGCCTGCGCCCATTCGCTCTCGTCCACCGTCCAGCCCAGCACGATGCCCCGCCCGCCGTAATCGTCGTTGGGTTTGAGCACCAATCGTTCTCGGTTGTGGTGGATGAAGGGGATGAGGTCAACCGGCTGACCGTCATATTCGGTGTGGCGCTCCTCCACCACCCGCGACCAGGGGATATGCTCGGCGATGGCCTGGCGTTCAGCGGGGGTGAAGAGAGGGGCGTTGCGCTCGTCGCTGAGGACGGCCAGGCTGGCCTTTTTGTAGAGCATCTTGCAGGCAAAGGGGTTGACCATGCAGACCGCGCCCTCGCGCACCGCCCGGAAGATGGGATGGTTCAGCCCCTCCCGCTCGTACAACTCGGCGATGAGGATGCGCTTGTAAATGAGAGTGATGTGGTAATCGCCGGCCATGAGCTTGCCGCTGCGGTACTCCACCTCGCGCGGGTCGGTGATGATGCACTCCAACCCCTGCGCCTTGAAGTAGTCGTTGAACAGCACAAACTCGCTGTAGGTGGGCACTTCGCGCCAGTCAATGATGGCGATGCGCGGGGCTTCGCGCCGGCCCAGCCAGTGGCGGTAACTTTCCAGCAGCACGTGCATCACGCCCGGTCGAGCCGGCAGCGGCAGCACTTGATAGCGCCGCATAAATTGGCTCATCACCGGCAGGGTGTAGAAAACCTCGGTCAGGGCGTCGTTGTAGGCCGGTGCGGCCGGGGTCTCGGCGTTGTATTCGGTGAAGCGGAGGAGGCCCTCACCCCCTGGCCCCTCTCCCACAGGGAGAGGGGAATTGACCCCCCTCTCCTCTAAGGAGAGGGGTAGGGGGTGAGGTATGAAAAACGCATCCAACCGAGAGGTGGGGCTGGCGGGGCGAAAGCCGGGATCGTGCTGCACCAACTCGTCTTCCCAATCGGTCAGGCCAAATTGGGCGCGGAAGCTTTTATCGGCCAGGCCGGCTTCGTGGATTTTGGCAAAGGCGCTCAAGAGCAGGCCGGTGCGCTGTTGGATAAAGTGGAATTGGGCCGGGGTGAAGAAGCGCGGGCGCAGCACCGTGCAGAGCGGCCTGTCGCCAAAAAAGAGGCCGCGCCGCTGCTGCTGCGCTTCCAATTGCACCTGCGACTCGGCGGCTACCTCGCCGGTGAGCAGGTCATGATAAGTTTGGATGGCGTCGGTATGAAGGGTCATAACAACCTCGCTGAAAAGTGTCAGGTTTAACGTTAGAACGTTTAACGTTCTAACGTTAAACGTTCAACGTTTTTATCGGCTGGCGGCGAACATCTCGTCCCAGCTTAACTTCTGCCGCTGGGGGCGGGGGTTTTTAGCCAGGCGAATGGCCATTGCGGCCATATGCTCGACCGCCCAACGGAAGTAAAATTGGGTCAGCGAGTTGATGTCCATATCGGGGGCGGGGTTCATAAAATCAATGGCGTAGGGGATGCCGTCGCGGATGGCCCACTCCACGGTGTTCATATCGTAGCCCAGCGCCCGCACCAGTTTGAGGGAGTCGTCCACAATGCGGTGGCCCAACTCCCGGCTGAGATGCTCGTGTTCCACGTGATACTTGCGGGCGTGCGGGTCGTACTTCATGGGCAGCACCTCTTCCTGGCCCAGGCACAGGCATCGCACGTAGTGCTCCCAGGCAATGAATTCTTGTAGGATCATGGTCAGCAGGCCGGAGGCGTTGTAGTGATAGAAAACATCCTCCAGCGAGTGGCACACGTAGACCCCGCGCCAGCCGCCGCCGTGCGCATCTTTGAGGATGCAGGGCAGGCCCACATAATCGAGGATGCCCTGCCAATCAATGGGGTAGATCAGGTTGCGCAGGCTCTCGTGGTGGTCAATGCCGGAGACGTACTCTTTGTTGGGCAGCACCACCGTTTTGGGGCTGGCGACGCCCAGCCGGGTAGCCAGCGAGGCTTCAAAAAATTTGTCATCCGCCGTCCACATAAAGGGATTGTTGATAACGGTGGTTCCTTGCAGCACGGCGTTTTTGAGGTAGCTGCGATAATAGGGCACCTCGTGGGAAATGCGGTCAATGATGACGGCGTAGGGGCAGGGTTCATCCATGCGCGTGCCGCCCAGTTTGACGTATTCCGCCGTCACCCCTTCATCCCGGCGGTTGACTTCCTCGATAAAAGCCGGCGGGAATGACCACTCCCGCCCCACCAACAGACCGATTTTTAGAGACATGGTTCTCTCCTTTTTGAGTATGGTAGTAGTCAGTAGCCAGTAGTCAGAAAACAGTCAATGTCATTAGATAGCGCGAGGCTGGAAGCCATCGCGCTGAAAGAGCAAAGCCCTCACGGGCTAAAACTAGGGCGCTTCAGCGTCCTTTGCTCTTTGAGTGCGGCGGCTTTAGCCCCGCACCTTAAGGCCGTATTCTTAACTTAATGACATTGACTGACCACTGACCACCGATTACCAATAATCTCCCCCCTAACTTAAGAGGAACTGCAATGCTTCCGGTAGACGCCTGGCCCAGGCGGCTTCGTTGTGTTCAGCGCCTTCGTCTTCCACGTACAGAATTTCCTCGTGAGGGCGATAGCCTTTGTGATAGAGCAGATCGTACAGGGCGTGGGCGGCGGAATTGTAGTGGCTCAGGCGGGCTTTGAGCAAGGGACTATTGGTGAGTACGTGGCTGTGCTCCCGCGTGCCGGTATCGAGATAAATTTTGCCGGGTGTGAGCGGCGCTTTTTCTACAAAATCAAAAATCGCTCCTCGCGCAAACCACAGAGAGGGACTCAGCGCCCCCACAAAACCAAACACCTCCGGGTAGCGAAAAAAGCCGTACAGGCTAATCAATCCCCCCATCGAAGACCCCATGATGCCGGTGCTGCGGCGGTCGGGCTGGGTCAAAAAATCCCGGTCAATCAAGGGTTTGACCGTTTCAACGATAAAGGCCAGGTAATCGTCCCCCTGACCGCCGCCGTAGCGCGGGTCTTTGAAAGGGCTGTACTCGGCCAGGCGGTGCTTGCCCAGGTTGGGCAGGCCGACCACGATGGCCTCGTAACCGCGCAGGCTCAAGATTTGCATCGTCTCGTCCACGCGCCACTCTCCGGCAAAGCTGGTGGCCGCGTCGAACAGATTTTGGCCGTCGTGCATGTAGATGACCGGGTAACGCTCCTCAGACTGGCCGTAAGAGGGCGGCAGGCAAACCAAAATATCCCGCTTATTCCGCCGCTGCGGCGACCACAGCCCCGGCCATACTTTCACTGTGCCGACGACGGTGTGGTGGTTTGGGTTAATAGTTTCCCGGTAATCGAGCCAGGTGGTCATGGTAGTTGTCAGTGGTTAGTAATTACACTATTTCGCCCGAAGGTACAGAACTTTTTGATTTGCC
>CAZDMM010000696.1:0-4387 GCA_964505845.1 uncultured Caldilineaceae bacterium | reverse complement strand
CACCACCCAGTAATGAAAACATCTTACTGACTACTGATTACTGGCTACTGACTACCATTTTCTGAGGAGTTTAATTAATGTTGGTTGACGTTTTTTTACCCAAAATTGGGATGGCCATGCAAGAAGGTTTGATTACCAAGTGGCTCAAACAGCAGGGCGAGGCGGTGGCTAAAGGGGAGCCGCTGCTGGAAGTCGAGACGGAAAAAGTGTTGGAAACTATCGAAGCCCCGGAAAGCGGCGTGCTGGCCGAGGTGCTGTATGGCGAAGGGCAGGATGTGGAAGTTGGCGCGGTGATTGCCCGGATTCAGGTGGGGTGAGCGCGGCTTTAGTTATCCATCTCACGCAAGGCCGGGGTAAATATTTGGCCCAATGTGACTAGTAGATAGCAGCCGGCGATGAGCAGCAAGGTCATTGTCAGGCCCAGGCGCTCAACCAGCAGGCCGGCCAGGAGCATGCCCAGGGGGGCCGCAACCAGCGCAATGGCAATAATCATCCCGCCGACCCGTCCCCGCATCTCTGCCGGGACTCGTTCCTGAAAGACGGTCATCAAGATGGGGTTGATTGGCCCGGCGGCCAATCCGCAGCAGAACATGGCGGCCAGCGCAATCGGGAAGGGCGGCGTAAGGGCCAGCACCCAAAAGGGCAGCCCCACCAAAATGAAAACTGTGAGGTAAGTGGCTCGCCGGGGCAGCCGGTGCCCAATAACGCCAAATGCCAAACCACTCACCACGGCCCCGGCCCCAAATATAGAGAGCAATAATCCTAACCTGGTCGCATCGCCGTAGATTTGCTTGGCGTAAACCGGCATAATCACGGCAAAAATGGGCGAGTCCAAAAAATTGGTCACGGCAATAGTCAGCACAATGGCCAAAATCAAGCGTGAATGGCGGACAAATTGCAGCCCCTCTTTGAACTGCTTAAAATATGATTCCGCCGCGTCGGTTTTGGTTTGTTTAGCGGAAATGACCAGGGCGTAGAGCAGGGCAGAGATGGCAAAGCTGGCTGCATCTATCCACAGCACATGGCTGCTGCTCAACAGGCCAATCAACACCCCGGCCAGGGTTGGCCCTACCAGGGTGGCAAAGCGTTCCAGGGTTTGCTGCCAGGCGTTGGCTCGCTCCAGGGGCATGCCGGCCATTTGAGCCAGGTCGGGCAGCAGGGCCAGGCGGGCCGTATAGCCGGGGGCATCAAAAAGCGCCCCTAAAAAGACCAGCAGCAAAAGCTGCCAAAATTGCAGGCCAACGGTGATGTACAACAGGGGAATGGTCGCTACGGTCAGACCGCTGGCAATATCGGCCACAATGCTCATGCGCTTGTGACCGAGCCGGTCCACAATAGTCCCCCCAAAGAAGGCGGCCAGCACCGCCGGCAAGGCGGTAAAAAAACCTACCAGCCCGGTTTTGGCGGCGCTGCCGGTGGTTTCTAACACAAACCAGGGCACGGCGATCATGGTCAGGTTATTGCCAATCATCGAAATGGCATTGGCGGTGAAAAAGGTGTAAATCGGCAGACGTTTCACAGGGGTGGTTTGCTCCAAGGGGCAGAGATTTTACCCTAAAACAAAGGCTTGACCAGTTTATCGTGGTTGACGAAGATGCACCAACTTGTGACACGCCACCCACAATGAGGATGACCAACTAACCGGCTAACTAAGAGGAGTTCTTACTGATGTTGCAAATTCCTTTACCCCCTCCACTTTTACCCGCCGAGGTTTTAGCCTTGCGCGAGGCTCTGCCGCGCAAACCGGCCCCCGTCACCCTGACTGGCCGCTGGGTACAGCTTCGCCCATTGGTGGTGGAACAGGATGCCCCGGCTCTGTTCCAGATGTCCAACGGCCAGCCCATCAGCCTGGGCGCGCGCTCGGTGGAGGCTTATGAGGCCGAGGCGATCATCTGGCGCTATCTGTTTGACGGGCCGTTTGATACGGTTGAGGCCCTGGCTGCCCGGCTGCAAACACAGGTAGACTCTCCCACCGGCCTGTGCATGTGCGTGGTTGACCTGCCCAGCGGGCGGCAGGTGGGTGTGACCAATTTTATGAACAACAGCCCGGCCGATTTAAAGATTGAGCTGGGGGGGATCTGGTACAGCCCCGTAGTTCAACGTACCGCCGCCAACACCGAGTCTACCTATCTCATGCTCAAACACTGTTTTGAGCTGGGCTATCGCCGGGTGGAGTGGAAGTGCCACTCCCACAACGAGCGTTCCCGCCAGGCCGCGCTGCGGATGGGCTTTAAATTTGAAGGGATTCAAGAAAACCACATGATTGTCAAAGGGCGCAGCCGCGATACCGCCTGGTTTCGGATTTTGGATAGGGAGTGGCCGGAGGTGCAGGCGCATCTTGAACATCTGCTATACCACTCCGCAGGGTCTTAATAAATGGTGAATTGTGAATAATGAATTGTCAATGGTGAATGAGAAATTAATAATTCACAATTGGCTATTCACAATTCACCGTTGAATCAAATCCGATCCACGTCGTGAGGCTGGCTTTCCCGGATGCCGGCCGGGGTGATTTCGATGAACTCGGCGTTTTCCTGCAACTCTTTGATGGTTTGAGCGCCACCATAGCTCATGCCGGAGCGGAGTCCCCCCACCAATTGGTACAGCAGTTCATCCACGTGGCCGCGATAGGGCACTACCGCCTCAACTCCTTCGGGTACCACCTTATCCCAATCGGCCTGGCTCTCGGCGCTTTCATCTTCTCCCTGTTCCACCGCTTTGCGGCCCATGGCCGCGCCCAGCGAGGCCATGCCGCGCACCACTTTGAATTTTTGCCCGTTGCGAATGACGGTTGAACCGGGCGACTCTTCACAGCCGGCAAAGAGGCTGCCGATCATCACCGTTGAAGCCCCCGCCGCCAAAGCTTTGACCAGATCGCCGGAGGTTTTAATGCCCCCATCGCCGATAATGGGAATGGTGCGTCCGGTTTCAGCTACCCCCTCGATACTATCCATGATGGCCGTCAGTTGAGGTACTCCAAAGCCGGTCACAATCCGGGTGGTGCAAATAGAACCCGGCCCAACCCCCACTTTAATGGCATCGGCTCCCGCTTCGGCCAAATCACGCGCGCCCTCTTTGGAGGCGACATTCCCGGCGATAATTTGGGCCTGGGGGAATTGGCGGCGCAAATCTTTAACCATGCGGATGCAGTGGTCGGCATGGCCGTGCGCAATATCCAATACCAGCACATCCACCCCGGCGGCCAGCAATGCGCCGGCCCGTTCCACATCATTGGGTTTAACGCCGATGGCCGCCCCGACCCGCAGCCGGCCCTTGCTATCTTTAGTAGCGGCAGGATAACGGCTCTGTTTGACAATATCCTGAGCCGTAATCAACCCAACCAGATGCCCCTCTCGATTAATGACCGGCAGTTTTTCCAGGCGATGCTTGTGCAGCAAAATGCGGGCTTCCTCCGGGGTAGTATCGGGAGTGGCGCTGATGATCCGGTCTGGTCGGGTCATCACCGTGCTGACCGGGGCGTTGTCGTCAGGGGCCAGCAGAATATCACGCTGGGTAATCAAACCGATCAACTCATCCCCGCCGTTGGTAATCACCAGGCCGCCTACCTCCAGCCGCTTCATAAGATTCCGGGCTTCGGTAATTGAAGCCGTCTGGTTGATGGCGTGGGGCCGCTCCACAATGTAGCCTTCGGCCCGTTTGACGCGGCTAACCTGCTTCACCTGCTGCTCAATGCTCATGAAGCGATGAATAATGCCGATACCCCCGGCGCGGGCCATAGCAATCGCCATGGCGGCCTCGGTAACGGTATCCATATTGGCGCTGACAATGGGGATACGGAGGCGGATGGTGGGGGTTAACCAGGCTGAGGTGTCGGCATCCTGGCGTGAGGCCAGCGGGGAACGTTTGGGCACCAGCAGTACATCATCAAACGTCAATCCTTTGGTTGGGCGGATTTTCATGGCTCAGTTCCTTTCTGTAACAATCCAAACTGAGCTATATTGTACTTCACCTGGCCCAATCTGCCAATCGAATTATGATTTTGGGGGTCAGCTCATTCACTTACTTCCAATACCTCACCCCCCGTCACCCGCAGCAGCTCGGCGGGGGTCAGGCGGAGCATGGCGTTGATATCCCCGCCGCCGCCAAAGATGGTTTCAAAGCGTACAACGGCCCGGTCTACAAACGTGCGCAATTTTTGGCGATGCCCAAAGGGCGGCATGCTGCCCACAATGTAGCCGGTGATGTCCAGAGCTTCGGCGGCGCTGGCAAACTTGATCTGTTTTTTGCCGACTCCGAGCGCATCGGCCACTTTGCGACGGTCTACTCTGGCCAGGCCGTTGTTGATGACCAGCAGCGGCTCCTCTTTGACCAGAAATACCAGCGATTTGATAATCTGCTCCGGCTCAACACCCAACACGCGGGCCGC
>CAZDMM010000695.1:0-4418 GCA_964505845.1 uncultured Caldilineaceae bacterium | reverse complement strand
CCTGGCGTTGGCTTTCTAACTCAAACCTAAACCGGTCGCCGCGATAAACCGCCTTGAAATATTCCACCGGGCGGCCCCGGTCCCCGTAGGTGACGCCTTCCAGCAGAATCATGGGCGTGCCGGCTTCAATCCCAAACAATTGGCTTTCATAATCGTTGGCAATGGTGGCTTCCAGGGTTTGCCGTGTCCGCTCAAGCTGTAAGCCGTAACGCTGCTCCAACAAAGCGTAGAGCGATTTCACCGCCAAATCCTCCTGCTCCAAACCAGGGCACAGCTCGGCCGGCACAAAAATTGTCTCCAGGAGGAGGGGCTGATTGCCGCTCAAGCGTAAACGGACAATTTTGACGGTCAATGTATCTGGCCGCAGTTGCAAAGCTGCGCTGACATAAGCCGGTGGGGCAACCTGTGCTTGCTCTAAAACCCGTGAAGTGGCCGGCTCACCCTGGCGCATCATCTCTTCGGTAAAGCCAAGCAGATGCAGCACATTGTGGGCCAGTTTTGGCTCGGCCACAAAAGTGCCAACGCCCGGCTTAACCTCCAAAACTCCCTCCCGCATCAAGTAAGCGATGGCCTGGCGAGCCGTCATCCGGCTGATACCGGCCTGCTCGCTCAACTCCCGCTCTGAGGGGAGTTGAGCGCCCGGTTTCAACTCACCCGTTTGAATCCGCTCACGGATGAGTTCAGCCAGTTGATAATACAAAGGAACAGGATGTTTTTTGTCGAGAGTCAATGATTTCCACCCTAGAGGTCTATACCACAACTATTGTAACTTAAAAGATAATAGCCGTCAAATCTGGGACAGGAACCCCCATAATCTCCACATCACTTCTTAACAATTTCTAAAAAAGTTTCGGTTATGATGAAACCATAAAGTTAAACATTTCCATCACGAAAGTGAAATAGACTGATGACCCAGGCCAAGAAACAACTCAATTCAACCAAAATCAACTTGGCCGTTGATGGGGGCATCTTCCTCGGCTTTCTGGCCGCCGGAGCGCCCCATTTTACCGGGATGATGGTTCACGAGTGGCTCGGCCTCGCCTTCGGCGCGGCTCTCATCACCCACCTGCTGCTGCATTGGCAGTGGCTTGTGGCCGTTACCCGGCGCTTCCTGTCCGGCGCCCCCCGGCAAGCCCGTCTCAACTATTTGTTGAACCTCCTCCTTTTTATTGACGTCACCCTCATCATCTACAGCGGGCTGATGATCTCGCGGGTGGCGCTGCCTGCCCTGGGGTTGAGCCTGGAGGCGGGTGGCGCGTGGTGGGGAATTCACGACCTCACCGCCAACCTGTCGCTGGTTCTGGTAGGGCTGCACCTCGCTTTGCACTGGCAGTGGCTTGTTAAGGCGATCAAACGGTATGTCGTTCAACCTTTGACCTCCAGGCGCCCGGCCGCGCAGCCGGTCCAGGTGACAAAGCTCACCCGGAAGGAGATTTCTCGATGAAAATTCTAGGACGCATCCTCATTATCCTTATCGCTGCCCTGGCCGTAGCCGGGGCAGCCACCGCCCTCGTCGGCAAAAGCAGCACCGGTTTTCCCAATGCCGGGACTGAAACACAGCTCTCGGTGCAAGATCAGCCGGGGAGCGCTGCAGCCAGTTCGGAGAGCCTCCGCCCGCCTGACCGGTTCCACGAGGGCGAACGCGATGCGCCGAGTCTGTTCGGGTTTGTCGGCGTCATTCAGAACCTGGTGATCATCAGCCTCATCGTTGGGGTGGTCACGCTGATCCCACGTTTTAAGGGAGTGCTTGCCAGATTAGCCGCTTCGTTCCATAATATCTGATGATGACCCAAACAATTTTGGTGGTAGATGATGAAGCCAAACTGCGCAATATGCTCCGGCTCTACCTGGAGCAGGAGGGCTATCGCGTAGTCGAAGCAAGCCACGGGCGCGAGGCGCTCTATGTGGCCCGCTACGAAAAGCCCGACCTGATCATCCTGGACTTGATGATGCCGGAGATGGGTGGCCACGAATTTATGCGTGTCTTCAGCAAGGAGGCCGACACTCCGGTGATCATGCTGACGGCCAGGGTGGAGGATCAAGACAAGATCATCGGCCTGGGCCTGGGCGCAGATGATTATGTGACCAAGCCCTTCAACGTGCAGGAATTGATCGCCCGGGTGCGGGCCGTGCTGCGCCGGATGCAAAAAGCCTCCGCCGAACCGGAGCTGCTGCGGGCCTTCGATCTAGTGTTGGACCGGGCCAGCCGCACCGTGAAAGTGGGGGAGCGGAACGTTGACCTGACCCCCTCCGAATTTGAAATCCTCACCATTCTGATGGCTGCGCCGGGCCGGGTCTTCTCCCGGCTCGACTTGCTCGACCGCATGTCGGGCGAGGCCTACGAAGGCTACGAGCGCACCATTGACGTGCATGTGCGCAATCTGCGGGCCAAGATTGAGCCTGACCCCAAAAATCCCCGCTACGTTGAAACCGTTTACGGCCTGGGCTATCGCCTGGCCCAGGGTGGATAACCTATGCGCTCCCTCACCGTAAAACTCAGCCTGGCCTTCTTTCTGGTCGGCATCGCCGGGGCAGTTCTGGTGGCCTTTTTGGTCGGGCTGCGCACCCGTTCCGAGTTTGATCGCTTTCTCTCCGAGCACGACCAGGCCATCTTGCTGCAGGCGCTGCAGGATTATTACGCCGCCCATGGAAGCTGGGCCAGCGTCAGCGACATCTTGCCCCCCAACTCACGCCTGGGTTTCTACAGCAGCCGGATAGCCCTGGTAGACGCCCGGCATATGGTGGTACTGGGGCATGATAACCTCCTTCCGGGGCAAACGGTCAGCGACAACACCCTGGCCGGCAGCGCGCCCATCACGGTCAATGGTCAAACCGCCGGTTTTCTCATTGTGGCCTCCTTCGGCGATACCCCAAGCGGCTCCGCCGATCCCCGCCAGGCCGAAGCAGCCTTTTTAGACCAGGTCAATTGGGCGGCCACGATCAGCGCCGGACTGGCGGCTTTGCTGGCCCTTGTCCTGGGCATTGCCCTGGCCCGCACCCTCACCCAACCTCTGCGTGAACTGACCGCCGCTACCCAGGCGATGGCTACCGGCCAGCTTGGCCAGCGGGTCACGGTGCGTTCCCAGGATGAAATTGGTACGTTGGCGGCGTCTTTTAACCAGATGAGCGCCGACCTGGCCCGGTCCAGCCAACTGCGCAAACAGATGACCGCCGACCTGGCCCACGATTTACGCACCCCGCTCAGCCTCTTGCGCGGCTACACCGAAGGCTTGAAGGATAACCGGCTCCAGGCTACGCCGGCTATATACAGCCTGATGCACGGCGAAGTGGAACACTTGCAGCGCCTTGTCGAGGATTTGCGCCTGCTCTCGCTGGCCGATGCGGGCGAACTCTCGCTCAACCGGCGGGCGGTTGATCCGGCGGCCCTGGTCGAGCGGACGGGGCTGGCCTATATGGTGCAGGCGGAAGAGCAAGGCCTGGCTCTGCGGGTGAAAGCCGCCGAGAATCTACCCTCAATTATAGTTGATACCGGCCGCATCACCCAGGTGTTGAACAATCTGGTCTCCAACGCGCTCCGCCATACAACCCAGGGCGAGATTGTGCTCTCCGTCTCAGCCGAAAAGGGGAGCGTCCAGTTGAAAGTGAGCGATACCGGCAGCGGTATCCCGCCGGAGGATCTGCCCTTTGTGTTTGACCGCTTCTACCGGGCCGACAAGTCGCGCCAGCGCACCGGGGATACTTCATCCGGTTTGGGTCTGGCCATTGCCAAAGCCTTTGTCGAGGCGCACGGCGGCATCATTACGGTCGAGTCCATCCCCGGACGCGGCACAACATTCACCCTTACTTTTCCCGCGCTTGAGCGTTAGGCGCGCAAAAAATAAAAATGAGGTAAAGCGCTTGACGCTAACAATTTTTTGGTATATTATTCAAGTAATCTATTGAATACTTGAATAATGTAAAGGTAAACTTAATGGCAACCCCGGTCACCAACGAAAAACGGCGCTATAAAGAACAACTTTACCAACTCTTTAACCAGGTAGCCACCGCTATCGCCAACCCGCACCGCCTGGAACTGTTGGATTTGCTGGTGCAGGCTCCCCGCACGGTGGAGGAGCTGGCCCAGGAAACGCACATGAGCCTGGCCAACACCTCCCAACATTTGCAGCGGCTCAAAGCAGCCCGGTTGGTGCTGGATGAACGGGAGGGCTTGTATATCCGCTACCGCCTGGCCGACCCGGCGGTGGCCCGCTTGTGGCTGCAACTGCGGGCCGTGGCCGAGCAGCAGTTGGCCGAGGTGGACCGCGCCCTCGACGCTTACCGCCAGCGCCGCCACGAATTTGAGGGCATTTCGGCCGATGAACTGCGGGTGCGGCTGCGCTGCGGGGGGGTGGTGCTGCTGGACGTGCGGCCTGCGGTTGAGTATCAGGCCGGCCATTTGCCCGAAGCCATTTCGATCC
>CAZDMM010000694.1:0-4430 GCA_964505845.1 uncultured Caldilineaceae bacterium | reverse complement strand
CCCGCACTCACCGTCCCCGTCACCAGGTATGTGACGGAGGCGTTAATCGGCAGATTGACGGTTGTGCCGATATTGCCTGAACCACTGGCCGGACAACTCCCTCCACCTGCACCGCTGCACGTCCAGCTTACACCGGTCAGCGCCCCAGGAAACGTGTCCGCCACCGTCGCCCCGCTCACATCGCTTGGCCCTCCACTGTTGGCCGCAATGATGGTGTAGGTCACACTCGTGCCCGGCACTACCTGGGTGACCACGCTGGTTTTGGTGAGGGACAGGTCCGCACGCGGCGTCAGCGGGTCAACCTCAACGGCGCTGTTGTTACCCGTACTGGGGTCGGTTACTCCCCCCGGTACCGTGACCGAGGCCGTGTTCGTCAGCAAGCCCGTCGCCCCCGCACTCACCGTCCCCGTCACCAGGTATGTGACGGAGGCGTTAATCGGCAGATCTACGGTTGAATCATTAATATTGCCATTCCCGAAGGCGGTACAACTTCCCCCTCCCGCCGGTGCGCAGCTCCAGGAAACAGCGGTCAGATCTGCCGGGAAATTGTCAGTCACGGTGGCATCTGTCACCGGGGTAGTGGAACTGTTGTTGGCAACCACGATCGTGTAGGTGATCGTTTGGCCGGGCACGGCCTGGGTTAGCAGGCTGGTTTTAGTAATGGAGAGGTCGGCTTGATTGATGACCGTATCGGTCGTGATACTGGTTTGAGGGTCGGCAACCTCGGCGCTGGTGACGGCAGCGGTATTTGTGATCACGGTTCCATCAGCCAGGCCCGAAGCGACCGTGACAGCATAGGTGATCGTAACTGATGAAGTGGGATTGATGGTGATACCTTCGGCTAAAATCGGCTGCGCGCCACTTGTACCGCCGGCTTCAGGGGGTGTAATCCCAAAACTACTGGGATCGAAAGTGGTGTTGGCGGGAATAGTATCAGAGACAACCACATTGGTGGCGGTGACATCTCCGCTGTTGGAGAGAACAATGGTATAGGTGATGCGCTCGCCGGGCAGCAGGGGTGCGCCGCCTTCATTGGTTGAGCTTTTGGTGATGGTGAGCACGGGATTACCCGTTAAGAGCGGTCTGCCGGGCGGGATCGCCGCCGGTAAGACCGGGGCCGGCTTTGTATCCCAAGAGCGGAGCAGGGGCGAAGCAATAGCATAGACCGGAGATAAGCGGCCGGCTGTTACGGTTGAGGCCGCCTGAGCCAGCCCGGTTAAGCCCCCTAACATAACTGCCGACAAAAACGTAATAATGGCAATCAAACTAAGCGGTTTTCGGTAATTCATTTTTTTTACCCTATTAAAGGCCGGTGATGCCTGGGGTAGTGGTTTGAGGGTCTGGCTCTGGTGGGTGTTGCAGTGCAGGGTGGCAGGAGTCGAGTGGGTCGGCCTGAATTTAGCGTGCGTTTAAGTTGAACAACTGGGGGTATTTATGAGTATTGTATCATATTTGACGTGATTTGTAGTGAGCCAAAAGGTACTAAAGGCGCTGTTAACAGAGGGCACAACTCGAACAACCACTCATCGCCATGATGAGGGGAAATTCCACCATTTTATTTTAGCACACAAAGGTTTGAATTTTGTTTGAAAGTATAGGGGTAGTCTGAAAAAAAATACCTATCGGCTCTGCGATAGGTATTAAAGATGGGCTGCTTATAGAGGGGGCGGGCGGTTACAACACCCTTAGCAGGATGCCATGCACCAACAGCAAGGCAATCAGCGCGCCTACCAATGATCCGTAAACTACCTGGCGCAGGGTATGGCGCTTTAAGCGAACCCTGGCCCAGCCCACTAAGGGTACCAACAACATCATAGGCCAGGCCGAAGAGCCGGCTACCATCAAGGTGGCCGTGGCGGCCGCACTAATGGTGGCGCCGTGAAAGCTGATTTTCCAAAACATTGTCACCAGGCTCAAAATCCCGGTCAGCACAATGGCGGCCACCACAAAAAATTCTACCAGGGGAGGCGCCTGCCAGCGCCGGGCTAACATCAAACAGACCAGCGCCCAGACCATAATCAGGGTGAGCGGACGCAGGCGCGTTTCTCGCTCCGGCATATAGATATCGGCCAGTTTACCCCGGCGCACTAGCCACAGCAGGTAAGCAATCGGCGGTAAAACCAGCAAAGGCATTAACCCGACCAGCCACAGCAGGGCTTCCACCGGGTTGGGGCTATATTGAAGCGCCACCGCTGAGGTGAGAACCACCCCCACAATGTGAGGGCTGACCACATGCGAAATCCAGCGGGCCATAGCCTCATCGTGTTTTTTGATGAGCTTTAGGCTCTTTTTAATAGAAGGAGAGAGTGACAACATGGGCAAACTCCTCGGTAAATCGGTCTGAAGATTAGCAAAAAAGAAGGCTACCAAGGGGTAGATTAGCTTTTAACATGAACACAGACAATGCATTTAACCAGGGGTTTTATCCATCGAGGTAAGTACTCTTCTTATTGTAAGGGGAGCTACCGCCAGCGTCAAGCGGAAGGAAGTACTTACTGTGCGAGTCTGCCGCTCTAGTGAGAGCAATTTTAGAGTTTGTAAGGTAGATTTTGGTTTTTTGGGACTAGAGACCGCAGATAAATTCTACTTCGTTGCCATCCGGGTCATCTACGTACATGGTGCGAGAGGGGATGACCGGATGCTGGCCGTAACGAATCACATAGCCCAGGTTTTTTAAGCGCGTTTCCTCTGCCTCAAAATCAGCCGGAGCCAATTCCAGGGCCAGGTGATGCAGCGAGCGGGGTAGGGTAAATTGCTCGGCTTGCGGCGGCAGCGGGACTAACACCAGCATTTGGGGGATATTGACGGCCGGATCCCCGGCCCGCAAAAATACCGGCCCCGGTCTTCCAATTACTTCCAGCCCCAAAACCTCCTGATAAAATTTTAAGGAAGCCTGGATGTCATGCACATTCAGCACAATCTCGGCCAGGCCTTTAATTTTAGTCATCGTCATTTTACCTCAAGATACCAGAGAAGGTTAGCCCAAAATTTGGGGCTTTAGACTTTGCCTTTTGCCAGAGGGTGATCCGGGTGCGCCTCTAGCACCTTTTTGTAAATTACCAGGGCCTCATCTTTTTTGCCCTGTTGTTCCAAACGAGCTGCTTCCACACAAGCTTCATCGGCCTTCATGGACTCGGGCGTCATTTTGCCGGTAAACATGTAACAAAAGGCTTTGTAACCCACTTTGGGGCCATCTTTATCCACAATCTTACGGACATCATCAATGGTTTGAGCCTGGGTGATGAGATTCTCGACTCGTTTTAAGTCGGCGTAAGAAGCCAGGGGCGTATAAGCTTGTTTGGCCATGCTAAATTATTCCTCCGTTAGGTTAAACCTGCCCAAGGGAAAGTTTGAGGATGCAAAAATCACCGTCCTCTAACACCTGTTCCCCTCAATACGTAATTTTACAAACTGGGGCGGATATTTTACCCCGGACTGCGAATTTTTCCAATTTGGTTCAAACGGCTGGGGTTGCCCGAGATTTTAACCGGCCCTAAAGGTACGCTGCGCGAAAACCTTTGGGGTCTGCGCCTAAACCAGGAGCCAGGACCGCAGGCTCACTTTTGCATGTAAGCTGGCGTTTCGTCGCTCAAAAAATCTTCACGGGGGGGACTGAAGGCATCAAGGGCCACCGAGTCGGCCAGGGCCATGATGGCATGCGGCACATGCGGCGGCAGCAGCACCACCCCGCCGCCGTTGACCACTTGCTTGTGGCCGTTAACGGTAAATTCCATCTGGCCTGAAAGAATGTAGGTGATCTGCTCGTGCGGGTGATGATGCTCCCCTACGATGGCCCCTTTTTTGAGATTGACGTATACCAGCATCACCTTTTCCCCGGTGACCAGGCGCCGGCCAATCTCAGGTGTGAGCCTAGTTTCGGGCATATCGGCCCAGGTGTGGAAGGTGGCGTTGGTCATTATTCTCTCCTTATTTTTGGAGATTAGAGATTGATAATGGCCCAATCTCCAATCTCTAATTATCAATCTCCCGATTACTCAAACCACTTTTCAGCCAGGGCCGGCCACTCATCGCTTTGGTCAGCTCGATCCGGCCAGTTGCGTTTACCGCTCCAACTGGCAATGGCAATAGCGTAAACGGAGGTGCGCTTCAGTTCTTTATCGGTGATGGGGCGATACTCCTGCCCGGCAGTCATGCCGGGAAAATATTTGCCAATCAAGCCATATAGCGCCCGCCGCTTTTCCTCAAAATCCTCCAGCACCCGAATCTGGCCAAAGGCAATCACGCTCTGGTACTGAATGCTGAACTCCAGGGCCACATTAGAAGGCAGCAGGCGGCCAAATTCGCTGGCCTCAAAGCAGACCTGGCTATGCCGCTCGCTGTTGGCTCGCACCCGGCCCACGATGTTAGAGTGGAAGATAATTTCATGGCGCTCGGCGTCGTACCAGAAGGTGGTAGGAGTGATGAACGGC